>NZ_JAKUFX010000092.1:0-24367 GCF_022663635.1 Bacillus cereus group sp. BfR-BA-01356
TTATCTAGAAATATCTTGAGACGTCCAAGTATTTTCTTTATTACTGGACTCTTATTAGAGAGTAAAACTAAGCCTGAGATAGGGCTTAAATATTAATATACGAGGGGAATAGAATGAAACACATAATAAAAGACATATTAATAAATTATTTTAAAGAAATTCATTCACTAGCAGTGGAAGAAGAGTTACATAAAGATAGTTGGAATACGGATCTGCATTATAAAATAATGGTAAATGGAAAGCGGTATTCTGCAAGGTTTATAAATAGCAAGCGAACAATCAATCCAGCTTATGGGGCGTTATCAAACGAACAACTGATAGAGCAAGTACGGTTTACGTATTATTTACGCGAGCGTGGGATTCCTTTTATGCAGATAAACAAGAATAAGGCAGGAGATTCATTTACATTTGTCACTTGGAATGATGAACAATACCGATTTGTATTGTCTACTTGGATTGAGGGAGAACATATTACACATGGTACAGAAAATATTGCAGAAGCCTTTGGAACGGAAGCAAGAAAAATCCATGATATTTCTAGTACATTTCAAAGCTCGATTTTTCAAAAGAAATCTCACTTGGATGGGTATGCCCAGTTTATTCATATGTTAGAAAGTAAGGCAAGTGCATGCAAAGAATTACGGGAGTATATAAATCTAGCTACATATCATATAGAGTGGGCATATACGAGTGAATTAGAGTTTATCCTACAAACAGATTTAAATCCTTTGAATGTTTTATGGGACTCAAGTGAACAGATAAAAGGAATTGTAGATTTTGAATCGATTGGATATGTTGATCGTATTGAAGGACTAGCCTTTTTACTAAAATGGTATTCTCGAACAGAAGGGATACATTCGCATGAAGTTAGTTCAAGTGTTGCTAGTGCATTTTTAGAAGGATATAAGGCTCATAATATTGTAACATCAAATGATTATAAAAGACTATCTTCATTACTTTGGCTATCTGGTAGTTTGAATTGGAATTTTGTGAAGAAAACGCTAAGTGTAATAAGTGATGAGAGGGAATTAGAAGAACATTTGGAAGTTTATAGAGTGAGGGGAGAAAGACTATCTTCATTATTAATTTGTATATAACATGTATTCTCCTAATTTGGGATTCAAATAAGAAACCATATGAGGTGTTCTAAAAATGAAAATACAAATTGTTTTGTTTGATGGATTCGGAGAGCTCGTCTCTTTTGCACCTTTTGAAGTATTGAAAAGAGCAATAGAAGAAGGAGCTCCATTTACGGTTGAATTCGTTTCAAGTGAACGAAAGCAAGAAGTTACTACTTCGTTTGGAGTTACAGTTAAATTACATGATTTTTTACGAATGAATAATCGTCCAGATTTGTTAATTGTACCTGGTGGTGGCTGGAATCATAAAGCAGAGCATGGAGCACGAAAACAAGCAGGGCTTGGTACTTTGACTAAAATGATTAAAGAGATGCACCATAAAGGAACGATTGTTGCGGGAGTTTGTACAGGAGGTATGCTACTAGCCGTGTCCGGTATATTGAATGATAAAAAGGCAACAATGCATCATTTGGCGCAGAGTGAAATGAGTAAATATGGAGCAGAACTTCTTCCTTACAGAATTGTGGATCAAGGCGATATTATAACTGCAAGAGGAGTTGCTTCAGGAATTGATTTAGGACTTTGGATTACGGAAAAGTTCGCAAGTTCTAAAATTGCAGCCGCTGTTGAATATCGAATGGAATATGAGAGGCGAGGTGTTGTTTGGAAGTGATTTTTTATTCGCTTAATCATATTTTTGTAGATATTGTAAAAGAGAAAGAGCCAATTCATACGAGTAGGCTCTTTCTTTTATATGTTCATTTTCTATGTTTAATAATTTGGCTGAATATAACCTAACTTTATTCCCTTTGTGACAGCTTCCAAGGAAGATGAAACATTTAATTTATCAAATACGTGTTGAATGTGATTAGAAATTGTACGTTCGCTAGCGTATAACATAGAAGCGATTTCTTTGCGCTTATAGCCATCGCATAGTAATTGTAAAATTTGTTTTTCACTATGAGTCAATTCTTCAATTGTTTCTGTAGAGGTTGGAAAATGAAACGCCCCTTTATTAATGTCATTTAATATTTGTACCAATACTTCAGGTAAAATATTTTTATTAATAAAACCACTTACACCTAGTTTTTGAGCTTCATACTGGTAAACAGGTAAATCATACCCGGTTAATATAACAATTTTTGTATCACATTTACTATCCAATATTATTTTTGCTATTTCTAAACCATCTTCACTACTTATATTGCTTAAATTAATATCTAATAAAATAATATCTGGTTTAAACTGGTTGATAATTGTAACGACATTTTCAATATTTTGTAATGAACGGAATTCATCTATTTCAGGATAATCTTCTAAGGCTATTTCCAAGCTTTTTGCAAACAAAGCATGATCATCTATTAATAAAATGTTTATAGGAATCGTCTCCTCTCATCGGAATAAGAATAGTAATGCATAAACCAGAAGGATTACAATTTGAAATGGTCATTTTACCATTTAATAAAAATAGCTGTTCTTTAATCGAATTCAATCCTTTATGACCATTCAAAATGTCTGTTTCGGTAGTTGTTAAACCTTTACCATTATCTTTCACAATAAGTTTTATTTCCTCATTTTCTTGTGCTAAATGTAAATGTAACTTTGAACAATTTGAATGTTTGAATGCATTCGTTACTAGTTCTTTTAATATTCGATATATGACAAGGTGATAGGGTTCTACTAAAAACAAGTCGTCGTTACATGTAAAGGATATATTAACATGTTTCGTTTCATATTTTTTTTGTATCATTTTAAGTAAATTACGATAATTTTCTTTTAATGTAAGTGTTTTTAATAGAGTTGGATGATACTCTTGCATTTCAATGCGTATTGTATGACTTAAGTTATCCAGTGTCGCTACGATCATGTCATGAATTTCTTTTTTGTTAGATTTGTTCATCATATTTTTAACAGCTAATATGTCTTGTAGTATTTCGTCGTGTAAATAATTGGAAAATCTACTTTTTAATTGTTCTTCTTTTACGATTTGTACTAAGTTATGAACATACGAACTGTCTGGCAAAGTTTTTAATTCTTTTGTATTCAAATTTGAGATAGTGTTTTTTGTGTCTTGAAATAATAGTGTGAAATAAAGCTGAACGAACCAAATAATTGTATGTATAAAAATGAAATAAGTAATCATATTAAATTGAAATAGTACCCCAAGTGCACTCATAAAAATAAAAATGCATACAAACATAAAAGCAATTGCACCTTTTTTTAAGGGGAAATATTGTTTCATAGACATATGATTTTTAAAAGCTATTGCATGAATACTAAATAGGGGGAACAGAATTATTATGTACCATCCTAAATTATTTACATATTCGGGACTCTTCCCAAATAATGTAACATATACGATAAAGGGAAAGATAAGAATTGCAGTAGATGTAAGTAAATGCTTTTTTTCACTTTTAAAAACAAATTTAATTCGTTTGTGATGTTGTAGGAATAGAAAAGTAATCCAACTAACACTGATAAGCCATTGAAATGAAAATAGAACGGAAAATATTTTATTATCTACTAAGTACGCAACTAATGTTAGTAAACATGTAATTCGTAAAATCCAATCTTTTTCTTTTTTATAACTATAAATAGAATCTTGGAAAAAGAATAGGAGTATAAATTGTACGATTTTATATAGAATGAATACACTTAGTAGTGTACTGAATGTACGAAAAATCCGGTCGTCATTCAGTGTAAGTAGAAACTGCCAAGAAGTAAAAAGTAGTAAACTCGAAAATTGTGATAATAGAGTATTATTTTTTAAGTTGATAAAACTAATATATGATCCATAAATGGCCATGATCGTTATAAGCAATAAAGGGAGTAATTTTGCTGTTCCTATAATATTGTCTATTGAAAATTCGTAGCATAAAAAAATAATCATACAAAGTTGGTTAATTAAAATTAAAATTTGTTTTTGTTCATAATATTTTTTCATAAACTCACTTACCTTTGTTAGGTTACATACAGATAAAGCTGATGTTTTTTATTTATCATCAGCTTTATTTATAGTTTTTTACTTTTTATTGTTAAATATAATTTTATAACAGGCTCTTTTTGTTAACAAATAATAAACGATATATACAACCGAAAAAATGATTACTGCGAAAAGAATTGGTAATATAAACGCACTACTTTTTCCTAATAGGTCATCCATTAACGCGGTTTTATAGGCAACTAATGCAAAAATGCTATGTACTAATCCTATTATGTAAGGAATGCTAAACAAGGTGAAAATTTCTTTACTTATTATTCTTTTTATCTTCTTTTTGTTATAGCCCATTCTATTTAAAATAATAAATTCATTTTTATTTGCCATCACACTTGAAAGGTTATGGAAATAGAGAATACTGCCTGTTGCAATAAAGAAGATGATAGTAACAAAACTAATGAGTAAGAATGTTGAGCTATTTTGCTGAATGATATAATCATTTTTTTGATAACTACTTGTGAAATACATATTATTTTTAAATAGTGGGGCTAAGTTTTCATAAACTGTTTTATTATCCCTCATATCTTTTCCATTAAAACTTACTATCGTTTTTTGGGGTAACTCTAAAACTTTTATTTCTTTATACAGTTGATCCGAGATAATAAGCGTTCCTACACTATTTGCAAACCCAATTGAATTAAGTAATGTAGTGTCTTTTACTTTAACATCTATATTAGTTGTAGGCGTTAAATTTAAAGTATATCTTTTCTCTTTATCTAGGTCTTCTTTTTCAGGTCGATATTTTACTAGGATGCTTTCATTTTTAGCTAAATGGTTAAATTCTACATTTTTATCCTGAACATGTATTAACTCTCTATAATTGGACTCAGAGATAAGGTCAAATCCATGTTCTTTTTTTATACGATATTCTTTAGGTAAATTATCAGAATTAGATTTCCCATTAATAATGGTTGTTTCTGTATATCTTGTATTTTCTTTACCGACAGTATTTTGTACAGTTTGTAGTGCTTTATTGGCTACGTCCTTATTGTCTAAAGGGAACTCAATAGCTGAAGGGACGATCCGTTCTGTAGCGGCAACAGGATAGTAAAGAGTCAGTAGAGTAGAACTGAATATAGCTAAAGTTCCTGCGGTTAATAAGGTTAATAAAATGAAAGTTTTTGCTTTCGAACGAATTTTAAATATAAAGTTTGGAATGACAATAATATTGGATTCTTTATAAAACCATATTTTATTTTTCTTCAATTTTTGAATCGCATATGGTAAAAAAGAATGAATAAAGAAAATCGTCCCCAATATTACACTAAACATTGTTAAGAGGGCGATGGGGGAAAAGCCAATTGTTTTCCACAAAGAGTTCGTGCCTCGTGTAATATCGATGGCTAAGAAATAGCCAATTAAAATGAAAAATAATCCTAGTAGTGAAAAAACTGTATTGATTTTTATCTTTTTTTTTTCCTTTTGTTCCATGCGCACTAAAGTTAGTAAGGAACTTTTTTGAAGAATAATCCAATTTGATAAAGATAAAACAAAAAGAACAGCAAAGATAAAAACAAAGGTGAATAGTACTGCATCAAGATTAATAAATGGTACTCTAGAAGTATCGATTTGTAATTTTAGTATTTTAATTATTGCTTCCACAATTCCTTTATGAGCGATAGCACCAAAAGTGATTCCTACAAGAAGGGCAGCAAAGCAAACTATAATATTTTCAAAAGTTAATAGTTTTAGCATCGTTGATTTTCTGTATCCTAAAAGAGAATAAATACCGAGCTCGTTCATTCTTTTTTTCATAAAAAATGTATTAGAGTATGACATATAGAATAGTACAAATGCCATAACAAAGATTGCCACTGTTTTGGACATTGTTTCTACTCTACCGTCAGACGAAATCTTTTCCATGATAATGTCGTTCATGGAAAAAGAGATAAAGGAGAAAAATACCGTCAGTACAAAAGCTACTGAAATGAAATAGAATGAATAGAAGGAGAAGTTATTTTTTAAATTCTTTTTTGCAATTGTAAATAAACCCACAGTTCAATCTTCCTTTCATGCTCTTAGTTATATCGATTTTCATCAATTTTAGAGATTTCTTTTAATATTTCTTCAAAAAATTCTTTTCTATTTTGTTTATTTTTCTTTAATTCTTTTATAATGTTTCCGTCTTTGAATATTAAAATTCTACTAGTAAAACTGGCTGCGTACGCATCATGAGTTACCATTAAAATTGTAGTTTGAAGTTCCTCATTTACCTCTTTTAATTTTTGAAGTAGTTCTGTTGCAGAATTTGAATCTAATGCGCCTGTTGGCTCATCTGCAAATAAAATACTAGGCTGCTTCGCAAGGGCTCTTGCAGCTGCAACCCTTTGTTTTTGCCCGCCGGACAGTTGACTAGGATACTTACTTAATTGCTCAAATATACCAAAACGCTTTGCTAAATTTTCTATTGTGGATTCAATTTCTTTTGGAGATTTTTTTAACAGCGTAAGTGGAACAGCAATATTTTCCTTTACTGTTAAACTATTAAGTAAAAAATACTCTTGAAAAATAAAACCTAAGTAATCCTTCCTAAAATCAGCAGATTTATTATTGTTAAGCGTTTGGATATTGACCCCGTTTATAAAAATATCGCCATCTGTAGGGGTATCGATAGTGGATAAAATATTTAATAAAGTCGTTTTTCCGGATCCAGAGGCTCCCATAATCCCCACAAACTCACCCGCTTGAATATCAAATGACACGTTATTAAGTCCTGGTAATTGGTTCTTGTTATAAATTTTTGTCACATTCCTTGCAGATACTAATGCATTCATTTTATTTACTCCTTTTCATCTATTTATATATGAAGTGTATCTTTTGATATAAAAAGAAGCATGAGTAAAAAGCGCAATCTTGTGCTCATATGCTGCTACTTTGTATTACGAAATGGTGTAACTGATAATAAACGCTGAAAAATAATTTTGTTTTTCTTTTATGGAATTGCATAAGTAATAAAAAAATTATAGCTACATTATGATAGGGAGATGAATAAAGAAAGTGTGGCCTTCAAAAATCTCATCAGCATATAAAATGAGGGAAGTTCAACATAATGGACATAAACGGTGCTAATACATGTAAAGTAAGATGTCACGAAAATGAATAAAGAGTGCTAATTTTCATACGCTTTGATTATGTAAAAATAGAGGGGATGGCATGAAAGACAATACTCCTTAGAAAGTTTTATTTATTGTGGTAACTAAGCGGTTCACGTGAAGAATGTAATCATAGTATGTCATTCATGATAAACGAATCATACCATTATTAAACTATATTCATTTCATGGGTGTGAAGATGTAGTCTAACCATATTAGCATCGATAAACATGAAGTTAAGTGTTTGGTGCTTTCAACTAGAGTTCACTCTCGCATTCTACAAAAATCATTTGTGAAAAAGGGATTTGGATAATTTTTTTAAATTTATCTATTCTGAAAAAACAATGTGGCATTTAAACAAATTTATATCTGATCATTAGAGGAGAATAAAAATGAATCACTTTTTTGTAGAATTTGGTGAATATAAGGCAAGTGTTTGTGAATGGGGGGATAAAAGTAATCCTCAAATCATTTGTTTTCATGGTTTAGGAAGTACAAAATTAAGTTTTATAGAAATAGCGGAGTTTTTAAAAGATAAATATCATATTGTATCGTTTGATCTACCTGGACATGGGAAAACACCAAATTTTGAGAAGGATGAAGATTATGGTGCAGTCCATTTAACAAATTGGGTAGTAGCATTACTTGAGCACATAGGAAAAGAAACATTTCATATAGTAGCACATTCATGGGGCGCAAGCGTTGCGCTTCACTATGCAGCAAAACGTCCAGAAAAAGTGAATAAAATGTTTTTATTAGATGGTGGTTATCATCATGGCAAAATGAATGCAGATTATTTTGCACAGCTGTATAAAGATGCGAAAGAAGGAGAGTGTCCACCGCGATCATTAGAAGAAGAAATTACTCATTACGAAAAAGATTTTGATGAATATATTTTTGACAGTAAAGAAGCATTCATCCAATCAGAAAAACTGGCTTACAGCAGGTGGTCACCATTAATAGAACGTGCGGTTTATGACTTAATGCGAGAAGAAGGGAGTAAAGTGAAATGGCATGCTAATGGCGATACCGCTAGAGGTGTCATTAAGTTTCAATATACGGTGTATAAAACATTGAAATCTCATAAAATTAAAAGCGATATTTTATTATTGTATTGTGATCTTCCACATAATTATTTAAAAATAAGAGAATTGCAGATTGCGGAATTTAAGAAGCATATTGATATTGCGACTAAGTTTTACAAAGATACAGGGCATTTAATGCATTGGGATAGACCAGAAGAGATTGCTGAGGATGTTTTAAGTTGGTTGATATAAAAAAGGTCTGTTATTCGAATTTGAGCAACGGATTTTCTCTTGAAAAACTTAATTCAAAAATGATAGAAGGATAAGCAAAAGCATTACAGTTCTATCACCAATTCATTTTTTGCTATAATGGATGCGTGGCAGAAAATAGATAGAAAGATACTGCTAGTAATTTATACTTAAAATGTAGGGAGATTGAACAGAGTTATGGGGACAGAAAAAGAAATTAGTTCCGCTAAATTAATATGGAAGATGACGCGCCCGCATACGTTAACGGCGACGTTTTCTCCTGTAATTTTAGGAACAGTGGCATCACTTTATGTTGCCAAAATTGATTGGCTGTTATTTATTGCGATGATGGCTGCATGTTTAGCATTGCAAATAGCAATGAACTTATTTAATGAGTACTATGATTTTAAACGTGGATTAGACACTGCTGAATCCGTTGGCATCGGTGGCGGAATTGTCCGTCATGGATTGAAGCCAAAAAATGTGTTAACAGTTGCGCTTTTATTATATGTCGTAGCAGCTTTTATTGGCATTTATATTTGTATGAATAGCAGCTGGTGGTTAGTCGTCATCGGTTTAATTGGAATGGCGGTTGGCTATTTATATACAGGCGGTCCATTACCAATTGCGTACACCCCGTTTGGAGAATTAGTTTCTGGATTGTTAATGGGAACATGTTTTGTACTCATTGCTTTCTTTATTCAAACGAATACTGTAACGATTGAAAGTGTATTGATTTCCATTCCAATTGGAATTTTAGTAGGTGCAATCAATATGTCGAATAACATCCGAGATATCGAAGAAGATATTAAAGGTGGAAGAAAGACATTAGTAATCCTCCTTGGGAGAGAAAAAGCTGTGGTCACACTAGCGGTAGCCTTTTTCATTGCGTATTTATGGATTGCCGTAATTGTATTAATGGGTTATATAAGCCCTTGGGCATTAGTTATGTTCCTAGGTTTGAGAAAGCCAATTTCTGCGATTCAAAGTTTCCAAAAAGGGGCAAAGGATCCTGGATATATGCGCATCGCAATGAAATCAACAGCGATGACAAATACGATTTTCGGCTTCTTGTTGTCAGCAGGATTATTAATTAGTTACTTGTTTTAAATGAAAAATATTGTTAAGTAACTTAACCCCAGTTTCTCAATTTTAATATAGAGAGATTGGGGTTTTTATTTTGACTAAGTTTAACGTTAAGAGTCGAAATGCAAATACCAATAAATTGCAACTTCATCATTTTCAATATCCAAACCTTTATAAACAAGAAAATCAAACCCACCAATTACAAATCCGCATTTTTCATAGAACTTACATGCTGCGACATTATTATTTTGCGTTTCAAGCATGATACCTGGCATATTGCCTTTTTTTGCCCACTGCTTTGCTTGATGAACTAATCTTTTACCAACTCCGAGTGTACGATATTTTTTATCTACCGTTATATCTTCTATGTAAGCATAGTGGTTCCAATTCTTTTTTAATACCATTAATCCAATGATTTGGTTATGTAACAGAGCTATGTAAATGACTTGATTAGGTTTATTTATATATTCATTGTAAGCCAGTTCTTCATTATCATCTTGATTTTGTAAATAACTTTTTTCATAACTCGGAACGTCTTCTACTGTATATTTTATACGTCTATTTCCTTTGGAAAGAGAAAGAATTAACCGAGCATTCACTATAAAACTGTCATCAATCTCCGGGAGATTATCTAAATCATTTGTTTCTAACTCTCTAATTACAAGGTTCATCGGGGCACCTCCACATAATAATATTTCTTCTAGTTCTTCATTTGGTTCAAATAAATTCCAATTACAAAATTATAATAGAATTTCAATAGTACGGCTATCTTTGTATTTTATCTTTATATCAGTATGCTGTTATCTTGATATGAAAATATTGTTTAGAAAGAGTAGTATTTTTTATTTTGGATGTATATCCAGTTTTCAAATTTAACTATGTTAGAAAAATAAATATTCTTCTAAAGAGTAGATGCAATACGCTATTCTTTAACTAATTTCGACATTATCTGCATTTTATCTTCACCTTCCTCTATTAATCTATTTATTGTAAATATCAGCTGAAGTTAATGTTTAGCTGCATAAATAATGAAGATGAAAATGAGTAGGGAAAGGATCGAAACATAATGAAAGAATCACAAAATAAGAAAAAAACAAGTGTAGTAACGAAGGCAATACTATCTCTAGGAGTTGTTTTAGCAACGACCTTATTCACGTTCTTTTTAATAGGAAAATGGAACGCTATCCCAGCGAAAGGGGTAGCGAATGAAAGTAGTAACCCAGTTAATACACAACAACAAGAAAAGAAAAAAGAAACACCACCGGCAAAACAGAAAAAACCTGATGGAAAACCAGTAGGAAAGGTTGTTTATTTAACATTTGATGACGGCCCTAGCGAATTAACTGGAAAATTTTTAGATGTACTAAAAGAGCAACATGTTTCTTCGACATTTTTTATGCAAGGTAGCAATTTACAGAATACTGGTTTTCAGGAAAATGTAAAACGAGCAGTAAAAGAAGGACATTATATTGGTGCACATAGTATGACACATAATAGTGATAAGCTATACAAAAAAGGACAATTTGTAACGGAGATGAAAGAAACGTTAGCTCTTATTCATAATATTACAGGTACAACTCCTAAACTAGTCCGTCCCCCATATGGATCTGCACCAGGATTAAGGGGGCAGGACATTCGTAACAAAATTGTAGAAGCAGGAATAAAAGTTTGGGATTGGACGATAGATTCAAATGATTGGAAATTAAAAGGTAACCCACAGCAAATTATAGAAAATGTAAAGCGTACAACAACAGAAGATGTGGAAGTAGTTCTAATGCATGAAAAACTACAGACATTACAAGCGCTTCCGGAAATTATTAAATTTTATAAGGAAAAAGGATATGAATTCGGGGTATACAATGAAGCGGATCATTTTCAACTAAACTTCCAGAAAGATCAACGTCTATAGTATAAACATAATTATTTTAAAAAGGTGTTTTCCATTACTAAATCAATAACTAAGCCAAAAGTCGATTTCTTATTTTATAAAGAAATCGGCTCTTTCGTTTATGTATTACGTTACAAGAGTTTTCTTATTTTCTCCGGAATGTCCTTTTTTGAAATCTATGCAACAGAGTCTTTATAGTAAGAGTATTTTGTCGGGGAATAATCAAAAAAACGTATATTACAATATAAAAAATTCATCTTAATACTAAAGGATACATGACAACGATTCCTATAAATTCTTCTCAATAATTGAAAATAAAATCAATCCAGATTATTATATTGTTATTGTAATTATAAATGTAATTACATTTTATTGAAGGAGGATACAAAGATGAAAAACTCAAAAGGCTCTATTGAATCAGAGATAAGCAAAGCAATTACTCACTGGGAAAAGGACTACCTAGGACGCGGGTCTATATCCGTTAAGACAGATATATTACGGGATATGATTATCGTAAATTTACAAGGTATTTTAACGCCAGCTGAATATACGGTTTGCGAAACAAAAGACGGTATGCTAACGATAAAGAAAAATCGTTCGGAGCTAGTTGAATCTGGAATTGAAGATTTGAAAGAGATTATACTAGAATTAACTGGAGAAAAAGTGAAAAGTTTTCATACGGATATAAGCTCCCGTACTGGTGAACGAGTAATGATTTTTAAATTGTTTCATAATCTTGAGGAAAAATTTTAAAAATTAAAACCATCGTAGGGTTAGTGGGAGATAATTAAGAAACCTAAAAGTTTTGCGCTTTATTTAAATTTATTAACATGATAATAATTAATAACTTGAAATTATTTACGTATACTGAATTTTAATTGGAATAACGCTCAAAAAAACTGATAAATAAATTGACAAACTGCTTAATATAGTTTATCTTATAATTGTTTTAAAAAATTAATAGATGCTTATTTTAACTGTTTGCTATAATTAAGGCTTTAGCATTTTTTTAATATGTAATATTGACTAAATGAAAAAGTTTCTTAATTGAAAGATAGCGCATAACATAAATTGATATATTGATTGCATAATCTAGGAGATCAGAGATATACTGTTATTTTTAATAGGAGTAATACATACATTACTATCCTCTATAAAATGGGAGCTCTTCAAAAAACTTTATTGAAGTTAGTTGAAGTGAAACCGACAATCTCCATAATTCAATGATGATATAAAATCATTGAATTATGGAAGTTGTCGGTTTTTTTTATGGGAAAAAACGATGTACTAAAAGAGTGAATGAAAATTGAAATTAAAAAAACTATCGTAATGAAAAGGAATTTTTATAGGCTATTTTCGCTTAGAAGGGAGTATTTAACATGTTAATTTCGCTGAGTTCATCAACACTGTTAACTTTATTTTTTATGGCGCTTAGTGCTTCTTGGCTAAGTGGATTATTGTTTTTAAATGCAAGGATACCTTTACGTTTTGTTCATATCCATATTGGTATTGCTGCTTTACCTTCATTGGTTTCTTTACTCGCACTTGTTAATAACAATGGAGATAGAGTTGTGGGGCCTTGGCATCTAGATACTTTAGCTTGGTTAATGGCTTTCTTTGTTCTTACAATTGGTTTAATCATTCAGCGTTTCTCTGTACGTTATTTAATGGGGGATCACTCATATCGAAAATACTTTGCACTTTTTACATGTACTACAGGTGTATCTTCGGTTGCATGGTTAAGTGATGATCTTCGCTTAATGCTCATTTGTTGGGGAGCAACGCTTATAGGATTGGTTCTACTTATAGGGCTAAATAAAGGGTGGAAAGTAGTTAGTGAAGCAACTAAAATCTCTGGCTACCTATTTACAATAAGTTGGATTGCCTTACTATCAGCTATCATTTGGCTTTTTCAAGTAACAGGACAGTGGCAGTTAACATCAGTTTTAACGAATGAAAATGTAGCTCAATTTGGAACATTGGAGAAAACAGGAATTAACTTATTGATTATAGTAGCTGTGATGATTCCAGCAGCACAATGGCCTTTTCACAGATGGTTAATTGAATCAGCTGTTGCTCCAACTCCTGTTTCTGCTATTATGCATGCGGGTTTAGTAAATGCTGGAGGTATCATATTAACTAGATTTTCGCCACTTTTTCATGATGATATTGCACAAATCATTTTACTAATTTTCTCTAGTATTTCTGTCTTAATCGGAACAGGAATTAGTTTAGTTCAAGTTGATTATAAACGTCAGCTAGTAGGTTCAACTATTGCACAAATGGGATTTATGCTTATTCAATGTGCATTAGGCGCCTATTTAGCAGCTATTATTCATTTAATTTTACATGGTTTGTTTAAAGCTACACTATTTTTACAAGCTGGTTCTTCCGTGCAACGTTTTGGGGTAGTGAATCAGTCTAATGAAAAGATGTCTAATTTATGGATGATAGTTGGGCGTGTTTTAGGATTATTTATAGCAATTACTTTCTGGTTTATGACTTCTGGAGAGGGGTATCAACTAGTTAGTGCGTTAATCTTAGGCTGGTCACTATACTTTTCATGGAAACAGCTTGTTGTTTTTGGAGAGGGAAGAATGGGACGAATTGCTGGCGTAATTGTTTTGATTGGATTTTCTCTCATTTACTTTACCGTTCATAATTCTCTTTATAAATGGTTGCATACTGATATTTATCAAAGTGTTCAACCTTCAGCTCCAGCCGTTATCTTTGTTATATGTATTTTACTATTTAGTAGTGTTATTAGTACTTTCGTTACTCGTCATCAATCTTCTACTTTATTCGCTGTACTTTATCTTTGGTTAGTTCGAGTAGGTGAGGCGAGACGAAAGTCAGTAGAAAGTCACCCAAGCTATCTAAAACATTATGTATCAAAGGGAGGTAATTCGTGATGAGCATACCGTCAATATTAAAGAAAGATACAAACATTGATATGCAAGAAAATAATATAAATGATTTAGTTGCATCTGCTAGCCGAGTTATTGCGCCACTTTGGCCTATCTCTACGTTTGCAGCTCACCACCCTTGGATGGGACTTGAAAAGCAATCATTTGAACAAGTCGCAAATTGGTTAAAAGAAGCTCGTAATGTGGATATTTATCCTAGTGCCTCCATGATTCATTCGGCAAAAGCGAAAGGTGAGATTGAGGAATCATTTTTACAAATGAGTTTGTCTCGTTGGATAGATTCACAATCTTTTCATATTCCGCGAGAGAAAGCAGAGCGATTTTGCCAAGCAGCTTTAAAGTTAGAAAAATTACCTTCTAGTCTATTATCATCGCCAGAAGTAAATAAATTGGCAGAAGAAATGAATTATATAAATACAGCAAGTATGCAAGCCTCTGTTATGCAGCCAATAAGTTCGCTTATAGAGAGTCAAAATAGTGAAAACCTATCTGATGTTCTTAATTACCATATCATTAAATGGTGTAAATTATATCTTGATGAATCCGGATCAAATTGGACGATGCCAAATCGAGAGAAAGGTTTTTATCGTGCATGGCAACACCTTATTAAATTTGATCCAGCGTTCAGTAAAAATGAGCGTAAAGTTTTAAAAGATTGGCCACAAGATGCCGAAGTAGCTTTAGTGAGAGCATTATCTGAACTAGGAATTTCTAAATCTAACATACAATCTTACCTTGAAGGGCACTTACTTTCTTTGCCTGGGTGGGCAGGAATGATACGATGGCGCTCACAACAAGCAATTCAGGAACAGGAACTTCTCATAGAATATTTAGCAGTTCGAATTTCTATGGAGCTGGCTATTGTAAAACCTTATTTACCTTTAAAAAATCAAAAGGTTGAGAAAAAAGTTTCGATCGTCCCACTTATAGCTTCTTGGATCTATTGGGGGAATATTTCAACACGGGAATGGTTACAAATGCCTGCTACTGAACAAAGTGAGTTATTAGTATTCGCTTATCGTTTTGATGAAAATATTCGCAAGAAACTTTGGCTGGAAGCTTGGGAACAAACGCATGCAGAGCAATTAAGAGAGAAGATTGCTTCTACACAACGTGCAACCGATGATAAAAAGCGTGTATTAGCTCAATTAGCATTCTGTATTGATGTACGTTCAGAACCATTTCGTCGCCACCTTGAAAAATTAGGTCCGTTTGAAACATTTGGAATAGCTGGTTTCTTTGGATTACCAATTGCAACTAGTGAACTAGGTAGTAATAACAACCACCCTTCTTTGCCAGTTATACTCAAACCGAAACATCAAATAAAAGAGCTCACAAATGAAAATGAACTTAAATCTTATGAGCAGCGTAAGAGGGTAGGCAGTTCGGTACGTTATACATTTAAAACGATGAAACAGAACGTAATGACAAGTATGGCGCTACCTGAGTTAAGTGGTCCTTTACTTGGTCTACAGATGGTGACAAGAAGTTTTGTCCCAAGAGGAGTTGGTAGTTTCATTCGTAACCTTCGTAAAACTATGTTACAAAAACCTGATACAACATTCTCGCTTAATCATGTTCATGACACAAAGGGTGAGATACCTATCGGTTTTACGAAAGAAGAAAAAGTGAACTATGTGCGTCAAGCTTTAAAAATGGTGGGACTGACAGAAAAATTTGCTCCTTTAGTTGTAATGTGCGGACATAGTAGTCAAAGTACGAACAATCCTTATGCTGCAGCACTTGAGTGTGGTGCTTGTGGCGGAGCAGCAGGGGGATTCAATGCAAGAGTTTTTGCTACTTTATGTAATCTTCCAGAAGTGAGAGAAGCGTTGTTTGCTGAAGGTATTAAAATTCCTGAGGATACCATTTTTGCAGCAGCTGAACATAAAACAACAGTGGATGAATTGGAATGGATTTACGTCCCAGAACTTTCGGAAACTGCGCAAGAAGCATTTGATTGTATCGAGTCGATTATGCCAAATGTGAGTCAACATGCAAATAGAGAGCGTTTAACGCAATTACCAAATTTTAAAACGAAAATAAAAAATGCGAGTAAAGAGGCACATCGATTTGCAGAAGATTGGAGTGAAATACGTCCAGAATGGGGATTAGCTCGTAATGCATCTTTTATTATCGGGCAACGAGAATTAACTCAGAATTGTGACTTAGAAGGTAGGGCTTTCCTCCATAATTATGATTGGAAACAGGATGAAAGTGGCGATATATTAGCTAACATTATTGCAGGACCAGGAACAGTAGCTCAGTGGATAAATCTACAATATTACGCTTCAACTGTAGCTCCTCATTATTATGGTAGTGGAAACAAAACAACCCAAACCGTAACGGCGGGTCTAGGTGTTATGCAGGGAAATGCAAGTGATTTGTTGCCAGGCTTACCTTGGCAATCCGTTATGCAGTCAGATAGTGAGACGTATCATTCACCACTTCGTTTACTAATTGTAATTCAAGCGCCTATTCAATATATAGAACGTTTGCTAAATAATGATTTCACATTTCGAGAAAAAGTTCAAAATGGATGGGTTAGACTTGCAAGTGTTGATCCAGAGGGACGCTGGAAAAACTGGTAACAATCATGTAATGAATTATCAACTAATGTTACTAGCTTAAAAGTTTCATAAATACAATAATGAAGAAGGAGTGCTCCATATGAATTCAAAGAATAAAAAAGTTTTATTGTTAACAGACATTAAGCACGGAATAGAGCCTATTATCCAGCAAGTAACTAACATTCAACAAGAAAACATGTTGACTATACACAGCTACGATTCTGTAATTGTACATCCTTATGGAGATATAATGAGATCTATTATTATTGCTATTTATCAAGAAAATGTTGAAGAAATTTTTGTTGTAGGAATAGAGGATAAAGAAACGGATGTAGTTAATCTACAAATTCAACGTGATTCCATAAAAAATAACAGGGAACTAGACTATCTCTTTGAAAATTGCATGCCTGAATTTTCAAGTGGTAGCCTTGATGAATGGCTAAGTGGAAAAGAAAATGTTAGTGAAAATATTGAGAAGAGTATAGATATGATTTGTCATCATCCACTAGTACCGTCTGATGTTAAAGTTTATGGTTTCAAGATTGATAGAACAGGGGAAAAAGAAACGGTTGTTAAAGTTTCTGTTAATAAAGTAGTGAAACAAATGCATTCTTATGTGTAAGTTATCGATAGATAAGCAACTTTTATTTGGTAGATACTATAATATGTTAAATATTTGGAGTTGTTTCCTTTAAAAAGAGTAAAAGAAATCTTCTATAAATGGAGATCTTTTGCTCTTTTTATAATAAAAATAAAAAATTATTTGACGTTTTTTCGAAAAAAATTTTTAAGACAAGGCTTTTAGGTTTATGAAAACCTTTATTCATGATAGCAAGATAATTTTGATAAGAAGTATATAGTAAGAATGATTTGGAGATACCGATGGGGATATAACTATTTTATTTAGGACGGTGCAATTAAAATGGATTTACAGAAAGGGAAATTATATTGGAACACGACTTTTTCTAATACACCTTCTTATCCTCGTTTGGACGAAGATATAAAATGTGACGTACTAATAATAGGAGCAGGAAGTTCGGGTGCTCAATCAGCATACTATTTGAGTGAATCAGATTTAAATATTGTTATCGTTGATAAAAGAAAGGTAGGACATGGAAGTAACCTTACAAATACAGCACTTATTCAATATTTAGGTGATAAGATGTTTTTTGAACTTGTAAATACATTTGGGGAAGAGTATGCAGTTAAGCATATGAAATTATGTGAACAAGCTATTAATGATATTGAATATGCTGATCAAAACTTGCCTTATTGCTCTGACTTTAAACGACGTGACAGCTTATATTATGCAAGTTATGAAGAGGATATAAAGAAATTAGAAAAGGAACTGTATTATTTACATAAGCATGATTTTAAAGCGGCTTGGTTATCAGAACAACAAATTGGACAGAGATATCCATTTAAAAAACGTGCAGCTATTTATACGTATAATGATGGTGAAATAAATCCTTATAAATTTACACATAGTTTATTAGAACAAGCCTCTAATAAAGGAGTTCACATTTATGAAGATACAGAGATTGTTGGCAAAAAGTTAGAGAAAGAATGTGCTATCTTTTATACAAAGGAGGGCAATTCTATTACTGCCAATAAAGTAATTGTGGCTGCAGGATATGAAGGATTGGAATTTAAAAAGGAAAAGAACGCTACACTGATTAGCTCATATGCAATTGTTACTAATCCTGTGGAAGATTTATCTTCTTGGTATAAACGCACTCTCATTTGGGAAACTGCGAGACCATATATTTATATGAGAACTACTGCAGATAATAGGATTATTATAGGTGGATTAGATGAAGATACAAACATTGCTCAAGAAAGAGATTCAAAATTAATCCATAAAAAAGAGAAATTAGTGAATGAATTTAATAAGCTCTTTCCCAATATAACAGTTGAACCTGAATTTTATTTAAGTGCTTTTTATGGTGGTACTCATGATGGTTTACCTATAATTGGAATGTATGAAGAGTTTCCAAATTGTCACTTTATCTATGCGTATGGAGATAATGGATTAGTTTATAGTATGGTACTTTCTAAAATTGTTCGAGATATAATTATTAACGGTTCAAGTCCAGATTTGAATTTATATTTACAAACTAGACCAAAACTAAATGAGTAAACTGCATGTATACAAAATCATAGTAGTAAGGAGCTTATTTAGGGTTCCATTATAAAAAAACGCTATTTTAAATGTATTAGTTTCATGTGACTATTTGTTATGTTTATGAATGCTTAAATAAAGCATTCATAAACAATATTATTTGTTAAATCCATTCATTTTACTAAGTTCAGTTATTTGTATAATCCATTCTTTTTTTAGGTAGGGTAGAGTTGCTTGGATATGATGATATTCCCATTCTTCCTCAATGGTAGGGTAAAGATTAAATAAGTATTTTTCTTCATCATTTGTTACACTTGCTTTAGGATTGCCAGTAAGTTTAAAATAAATGTCGCACCATCCGCTATAGTTTGTTAACATGAATAAAAAATTAGGACATGTGAATTCGATGAGGTATATTTCTTTTTCTAATTGAATATCTGATAGTAATTCTCTTGCAGTCTCATAAGTAGGCTTCTTTTGGTAACCATTGCATGAATGCCATGCCCAAATGGGGAAATCTATAATAAAGTCAATACCTTTCTGTTTCATGTGTCTTACAATGTATTTATATGCTGTGCAATCTTCTTTACTAACAAAAATAGGATCGGTTATAAGCTTACCTTCATTCAAAAGTGTATTTATGGCATTTTGGTTTTGAAAAGTCCATAGGATTGTTGAATCTATAGATGTATTTAAGTTTGATTGTTTATAAAATTGTTTTTTCATCTTTCTCTCCATTTTCTTTTTTATTTTATAAGAGTTTAAGATAAGTACAAAGTGCATTATATTTTTATCTTTATTAAGAGTTGGAAAAATCCATTAAAGATAGAAGAGTTTGTTTGCAATTACAAAAAATGATTCTTATAATCATTTAAAAATAACAGAAGTATTTGTTCTAATAAAGAATGAATTTTGCTTTAAGAATGGGAAAGGATAGCCATGCAAAATAAAATTATTGTTATGTTTCAAAAAGATTTTCGTTTATATGATAACCCAGCTCTATTTGAGGCTGTTCAGTCTGGTGAGGTTCTTCCTGTATATATACAAGAGGAAACTTTTTCAATAGGAAGTGCGTCAAAGTGGTGGTTGCACCATGCTGTAATAGATGTAAAGAAGCAACTTGAGGCATTGGGCTCTACTTTAATAATTCGTAAAGGACGTACGGAGGAAGAAATACTTTCTCTCATAGAGCAATTAGATATAACGGCTGTATATTGGAATATTTGTTATGATCCGGACAGATTACAATCTAATCAAAAAATGAAAATGATGTTAGAGGATAAAGGTATTATCTGTAAAGAATTTAATTCGCATTTATTATTAGAACCGTGGATTATTAAAAAGAAAGATAACACTGAATATAAGGTGTTTACGCCTTTTTACAATGCATTTCAAAAGCAGGTAATACCTAAACCTATTAGCAGAGTGCAGAGTATAAAGTGGGGAAACTCTTTACCAGCAAGCTTATCTGTTTCAGAATTACAATTGTTGCCGACTATACCGTGGACATCTCATATGGAAGTAATATGGGATCCGACAGAAGAAGGGGCATATAAAACATTCAAGAAATTTTTCTCTAGTAAATTAGTCTCTTATAGTGAAGGAAGAGATTTTCCAGGTCAAAATGTCCATTCGATGTTGGCACCGTATCTTTCATTTGGTCAAATATCAGTAAAGCTAATGTTTCATTACTTAATAAATAAAAGTACCGAAAGACAATGTAGTCTTTTTGAAAAACAAGTTAATAGTTTTATACGTCAATTAATTTGGCGAGAGTTTTCTTATTATTTACTATACCATTATCCATGTACAGTATATAAACCTCTTAATAAGAGCTTTGAACATTTTCCGTGGAATAAGGAAGAGGAGTTATTAAGAGTATGGCAAAAGGGGAAAACGGGTTATCCGTTTATTGATGCGGGAATGCGAGAACTATGGCAAACAGGTTTTATGCATAACCGGGCAAGAATGGCTGTAGCCTCTTTTCTTGTAAAGCATTTGTTAATTCCGTGGCAAGAAGGAGCAAAATGGTTTATGGATACACTACTAGATGCTGATATTGCAAATAATACAATGGGATGGCAATGGGTTGCTGGAAGTGGAGCAGATGCATCACCGTACTTTCGTATTTTTAACCCAATCACACAAGGAGAAAAGTTTGATAAAAATGGAGAGTATATAAGAAGATGGGTACCAGAATTAAGAGGTATACCGAATAAGTATATACATAAACCTTGGGAAGCATCTGAGCATATTTTGCAAAAAGCCAATATAAAACTTGGTGATACATATCCCTTTCCGATTGTTGATCATAAGGCAGCACGGGAGAGAGCCCTTTGTGCATATAAAAGTATGAAAGAATTTGTATGAAATAGGTTAAACAATATGTATTTTGAATTTTAATATTAGAATTTTATCCAGTACAAGGACATACTAATCATATAAAGTTTCTATAATCTTCTAGTAAAAAGGAGAATGTTTATGAAAAAATCTAGTATTATAGTATTTTTACTAACATATGGTTTGTTTTATGTTTCTAGTGTTTTATTCCCTATTGATCGTACTTGGTATGATGCGTTAGAAAAGCCGTCTTGGACACCATCTGGTATGACAATCGGAATGATATGGGCTGTATTATTTGGACTTATTGCATTATCAGTTGCAATTATTTACAACAACTATGGATTCAAGCCAAAAACATTTTAGTTTTTATTCCTTTTAAATTATATATGTAATCAAGCGTTCAGCTATTTTCAATTTAGCCAAAAGAATTTGTTTTTAGCAACAGTAGATTGTTTACTAGTCGCTATTACTACGTTACTTCTCATTATGTTTTCTTCCAATTTATCTAAAGTATCGGCATGGTTGCTAATACCATATTTTTTATGGTCTGCATTTGCTACATATTTATCTTGGACAATTTATAGTATAAATTAAAGACGGAAATGAAAACTTGAGCACAATAAAAATGCTCGAGTTTTTATGTTTATTAATGATAATCTGAAATATAGAATATACACATCTTAGGGAGGTCATATGTGTGAAGAAATGGATAAAAATTGTTCTGTACTCTTTACTAGCTATTTTAATCGTCGGAAGTATTACTTTTTTAACTTGGTCTCAGTTTACTTATAAACCAACGAAAGAGGCTTTGTCTTTAGTAGATGATAAAAAAGATGAAGATTATATAGTTTTTGGAGAGAAAGATGCAAAAATAGGAGTTATTTTTTATCAAGGAGCTAAAGTAGAAGCCGAGGCTTATAGTTACTTAGGAGAAGCTTTTGCAAAAGATGGGCATTTTGTAGTAATGCCTAAGTTACCATTAAACTTAGCGATACTTGGAATAAATGAGGTAGATAGTGTAATTGAACAGTATCCTGAAGTTCAAAAATGGTATGTTGCTGGGCATTCAATGGGCGGAGCTATGATTTCTAAGTATGCCTTTCAACATGAAGAAAAGGTAGACGGGATTATTTTCTTAGGTTCGTATCCTGCAGATGACTTCTCTACGAAATCGATTCCAATGTTATCAATTTACGGGGAAGTAGATGCTTTAGCAACTGTTGAAAAAATAGAGAGCAATAAAAAGTTCATGTCAAAGAATACTACTATGCACATGATAAAAGGGGGAAATCATGCTCATTTTGGCATGTATGGTGAGCAAAAAGGTGATAATGCGAGTTTAATTACGGCAAAAGCACAACGAGATGAAACAGTAAAAGTAATTGAACAATGGTTATTGGAACAATGATAACGAATTTAATAAATCTACCGAAAGAATTTTCCCAACGGTAGATGGGAGAGAGAATAAAGAGAATAAAGAGCCAAATCGTATGAATTGGCTCTTTTATTTATTTGCTATCTCCAATTGTCCCCTTATTTTCTCCGGAATATCCTCTTTAGAAATAATATCGTAAGAATACACATATTTTCCTTTCACATGAATTTTTAAGTAAGTTTTTCTTATAAAATCATTAGGCGTGTTCGTTCCAACTTTATATTCTTTTTCATTGCTTAGTTCATCAACACCCTTTAGTGAGTACATAGCTCGGCCTTTATAATGATAATCTGGAATGCCATATCCCTTCGCAACGGCGTATACATTTTTTTCTTCAGCAATCGGATTAAATCTGTCTAAATCCCCGCGTAATATGAAAGGTAGTAAGTATATAGGAAGGCCTATTCCTAGTATGCAAAGTACAAATTTTTTCATGGTCGTTTCTCCTCTTGTTCATTTACAGGATTCAGTATAGAAAAAAATTCTTATGAATATAGAGGGAAATTTCTTAAGGTTTTCTTAATAAAGTTTAACCGTGTGAAAAAAACTAACTTGAGCATTAAGCTTACGGAATGAATAACCAAATAACTTGTTTTCTTTATTTTTTGATATTTCTTAAGAACCTATCAAGAAATAAGTGAGTTTTAGGATTTAGAATAAATGTATCTTACAGTAATAAGAGAATTATCTAAAAAAATTAGAGTGAGAACAATTAAAGAAAGCATCTAGTGGATTGCTTTTTTCTTTTGGAATAGAGAATCACATGGGTCAGTTACATGTAATACGGCACTGTGCTTCTATGTCACTGAAAAATCCAATGATAAAAAAAGAGGGGGAAGGCATTTTTTATTGAAGTTTGTTAATGATAGATTTTTAACTAGTTAGGGGGGGATCGTAAAATAGATTATTAATCTCTTTAATAATTTTTATTTTCCTTATAGTTGGCATATTGTATTAGAAATTTTTAATTTTGAAAGGAGAATCAATAATTATGGGTAAGAAAAGAAGAATAAGTAATAAGTTATTACTTGTCAGTGCAATTTTTACAATAGCAATTCCTTCAGTCTCATATGCGGAGGAAATAATTTCACCTGAAAATTTTACGAGTTCTTCAAGTTTGTATGAGGGACGGAATACGGAAGTATTGAAAACAAGCTTATATCCTTATACATATAACTATCCGTTTAACTACCAATTTAGTTCGAAATTAAAGGAAGCAAACACAACTATAAAAAAAGTAGACAATAGTGATGATGAAAATCCTATTATATCTACTACTCTTTCATTTATTCGCCATATGAATAGTGAAGATTATAAATCTGCATTTGATTTAACCTCAAGGTCATTACAGAAAATAATATCCGAAGAATGGCTGAAGAGCTATTGGGAGGGACTCCCAGTGCAATTACAAGCAGGTTCTTTTATAGAAATTGGGGAGGTTACACATCACTATCAAGCTAAGATTATACAATATCAAGTATAGTAGAGATTATTTCTTTTTTCTAAAAGCCAGGCTTAGAAAATTTAAAGGTTTGCATGCGAAATAAACCCTA
>NZ_JAKUFX010000093.1:0-24076 GCF_022663635.1 Bacillus cereus group sp. BfR-BA-01356
TACTTTATGAAGACGTTTAGCCACTTCCTATCGAATCCAGTGGATTTATTTTCAAAATCCTCTAGCAATATTTTTTGAAAATGTCCCCTTGACTTTTCATAGTTGGTCTTTTAAAAAGAAGTTTCACTTTAGTTTCTTCAATTATTGGAAAGCAACTCTATATAAAATCCACCAATTTTCAAACCTCATACAATTCTAAAGGTAAACCATCAGGATCTTGGAAAAAGACGAATTTCTTCCCCGTTATTTCATCAATACGGATTGGTTCCGTCTCAACACCACATTGGTTTAAATGCTTCACAGCTTCTTCTATATTTGTAACAGCAAATGCTAAATGTCTAAGACCGGCTGCTTCTGGAAAACTTTTGCGCTCAGGCGGATTTGGAAATGAAAATAATTCGATTTGATACTCTTCTCCTACACATAAATCTAATTTATAAGAATCTCGTTCCTTTCTATATACTTCATTTATCTCTTTAAACCCTAATATCCTAGTATAAAAATCCTTTGACGTCTCATAATTCGAACAAATAATTGCAACGTGATGCACTCTACATATATTCATGCTCTCTCTATTCCTTTCTTTACCAAAGATGCATATTCTCCCTTGAAATGAAAAACATATATAGCAGAATATCTCTTTTAGGGGGCTTACCATGAAATTCATTACTTTTTTCGTCGGACTAATTGTTGTTTTCTTGCTCGCTTATATTGCTAGCAATAATAAGAAGCATATTAAATTTAAACCAATTTTTATCATGCTTATTATACAGTTAATTTTAACCTATTTACTATTAAATACAGAAATCGGCCTCATACTTATTAGAATCATTTCCAGTTTGTTTACCAAGCTACTCGAGTATGCTGCTGATGGAATAAATTTCGTATTTGGTGGTCTTGCAAATAAAGGTGAAATGCCATTTTTCCTTACTGTATTATTACCAATCGTCTTTATTTCTGTTTTAATTGGTATATTACAACATTTCAAAATACTACCATTTTTTATTCGTTGGATCGGATACTTTCTTAGTAAAATAAATGGTCTTGGTAAATTAGAATCTTACAACGCTATCGCCTCTGCCATTGTCGGCCAATCAGAAGTTTTTATTACAGTGAAAAAACAATTAGCTCAAATTCCAAAACACCGTCTTTATACACTTTGTGCCTCTGCTATGTCAACCGTATCTATGTCTATCGTAGGTGCCTATATGACAATGATTGAACCTAAATATGTAGTAACTGCACTCGTTCTCAATTTATTTAGCGGTTTTATTATCGTACTCATCATTAACCCTTACGACGTTAAAGATGACGAAGATATTTTAGAAATCAAAGGTGAAAAACAAAGCTTTTTTGAAATGCTTGGAGAATACATTCTTGATGGTTTTCGTGTAGCCATTGTTGTCGGCGCTATGCTCATCGGATTCGTCGCATTAATTAGTTGTATTAATGACCTGTTCCTCATTATATTCGGTATTACGTTCCAACAATTAATCGGCTATGTATTTGCACCTATCGCATTCCTTATCGGTGTACCCAGTTCTGAAATTGTCGCGGCTGGCAGCATTATGGCAACGAAGCTTGTAACGAATGAATTTGTCGCAATGATGGACCTTAGTAAAATTTCTAATAGCCTTTCTCCCCGTACAGTTGGTATTATTTCTGTTTTCCTTGTATCTTTTGCCAATTTTTCTTCCATTGGTATTATTTCAGGTGCGGTAAAAGGATTAAACGAAGAACAAGGAAACGTTGTTGCGAGGTTTGGCCTTAAATTACTATATGGAGCTACTCTCGTTAGTATTTTACCTGCAATTATCGTAAGCATTATGTTGTAATTAGGTAAAATTTTATCATTTTCTTATCCCTATCTTTTGTATACAATAACGAATAGGTGTCTTATAAATAATCAAGACATCTATTTTTTATACATGTACAATCGCTTTTATTTAGCGTAAAATATTTTTTATGTGTTTGAATACACTTCTAAATGTATACACTTTGATAGTTTTAAAGGAGAAAAAATGATGAAATCCGACACGAACAACAATACGCGAGCCAAAAAAGGACGCTCAAAGAAAAAACGCCTACTTTGGTTCCTTCTTATTCCATTACTAATTGTAGCACTTGGAGCAGGAGGCTACTCCTTCCATATATACAGTAAAGCAAAGTCCGTCTTAAATAATGCTTATGCTGAACTAGGTCGAGGAGATAAGTCCAGTAAACGTGAAAAAGCTGTTAAACCTATGACCGACAATATTTCCGTACTAATTATGGGTGTTGATGAAAGTGATATTAGGGAAAAAGGTTATGGAAAAGCAACTCGAACAGATGCGTTATTACTTGCAACAATTAATAAAAACGATAAATCCGTTAAACTTGTAAGCATTCCACGTGACTCACGCGTCTACATTAAATCACGTGATAAATACGATAAAATCACACATGCGCACGTATTCGGTGGTGTAGACAGCACAATTGATACGGTAGAGAACTTTTTAGATGTTCCAGTTGACTACTATGTAAAATTCAATTTTAAATCCTTTATTAAAATTGTTGATTCTCTTGGTGGTATTACTGTAGACGTTCCAGTTGAGTTCACAGAGCAAAATAGTAAAGATGAAGCAGATGCCATTCATCTAAAAAAAGGACGTCAACATTTAAATGGAGAAGAGGCACTGGCACTAGCTAGAACTCGTCATATCGATAGTGATTATATGCGTGGTCAACGTCAACAGCTTGTATTAGAGGCCATTGCTGAAAAGGCACTATCTCTTAATTCCATTAATAAAATCGGTGGCCTACTAGACGCTGTCGATAAAGATTTAAAAACCAATTTAACTTTTGATGATATGATGACAATTACAAAAAATTCAATGGATTCAAATTTAAAAATGGAAAAAATGCAAGTAGAGGGTACAGATAAATATATAGGTGGTATTTATTATTACGTTCCAAATGAAAAAAGCGTCGATACTATTTCAACTACCCTTCAAAAACATCTCGGTGTTACGAATAAAAATGAACATAAAAAATTATAATAAAAAGGCTGCTAGATCTTTCTAGACAGCCTTTTTATTATATTTTTCAACATATTTTTCATACACATTGTGACAAGAAGTGACAATTATTACAGCGGTGTAACATTTTTTACGAAAACATTACACACACAATGAAAATAATAGTATACTAGTACGTACATAATGTTATTTTCATCATTTTTATACAAAAAATGTAATACATATATTTATACATAAATTTCTGGGGGGAAATAAATGAAGCTAAGTAAAATACTGATTGGTTCTGCAATTGCTGGGGGCATATTACTTTGTGTAGGCGGTGTTGGGGGATATCAATATGTATCCAAATTAAATAATCAATTAGATACTACTGCATTACCAAATACTACATTTGAAGGTATTTCTCTCGACGGAAAAAATAAGAAGGATATTCAAGCAATTATTAATCAAAAGGTAACTGAGTTAGATCAAAAATCCCTTACCTACATATTCCAAAACGATAAACAAACTTACACATGGAAAGATTTAGGGATAAATTATAAAGAGAAAGATATTATTGACAAAATCTTCAAAGAACAAGAAGGAAACGTAATGAATCGTTATAAAATGCGTAAGCAAGCTGAAAACGGTGAATTAAAACGTGACTATAAATTAACACCACAATTAAATGCAACAGCTTATGAAACCTTTATAAAAGATAAATATAATGAAACATTAAAAAATCCTGTTAACGCAGAATTAAGTATTGAAGGCTCAACAGTAAATATTAGTCAAAGCCAAAACGGAGAAAAAATTGATAAAGGGAAACTAAGCGGTTTAACAAATGAAGCTATTACTACTGGTAAATCAGATGTTACATTACCAGTTACATTCATAAAACCAGAACGTTCTACAGAAGACATACAGAAAATGGGTATTAAAGAAGTCATTGCTGAATATTCTACTCCAATGGCTGGCCGTAACGGAAATCAATCATTTAACGTAAATAAGTCAGCTAATACTTTAAGTGGGGTTATTGTCGCACCTGATGAAACATTTAGTTTTAACGGTCGCGTTGGCGTAACTGATGCTGCACATGGTTATAAATCTGCAGCAGTATATTCACAAGGTAAAGTAATACAAAGTGCAGGCGGAGGAGTTTGCCAAGTCAGTAGTACATTATACAGTGCAGCTTTAAGGGCAGATTTAGGCATTGTTTCTCGAAGCAATCATTCTATGCCAGTAAATTATTTACCACTTGGGCAAGATGCAGCAGTAGCAGATTATGGTCCAGATTTAAAATTTAAAAATAATACAGGCAATCATATTTATATTCAAGCATTTTCAAATGGAGGTAGTATTACTACACGCATTTTCGGTACAAATACTGGTAAAAATGTTGAAGTTTCTTCTCAAGTAATTAGTAGAACTAGTGATAAAATCACCGCGGTTACGTATAAAAAAGTAACACAAAACGGGGAAGTAATATCAAATGGACAAATTTCAAAAAGCGTATATAAAAGCGCTCCAAAAGAATAGATAATACCAACCGAATAGCATAAAGAAAAAGGCGTGATTAAATCACGCCTTTTTCTTTTGCAGTAATAGTAAAAAAGTTTCAAGATGGTCTTTCGTTTCTTCTAAAGACCACATACGATTTCCTTGCTTCGCAGCTAATACACACGCCTCTTCCCACGCGTTCTTTTTCTTCATATTTATTAATTCATCACGTAATTTCAAAACAATTTCTTCGTCTTCTTGTTCAATAAACTCTTCCATCACGCTTACTATTTCATCCTCATGAATACTTAACGTACAGTACGATTTAAGAAAGTATTGTAATGTCGTATACATAATGTACTCCCCCTTCTTATTTATCAGATGGATAAGAAGTAATAATCTTAAACCCTAATTCTCCTGACTTATCTCTTGCTAAAACAGTAACAGTTTTTACTAACTTGTCTTTTACACTCATATTTTTCTTTATTACCGTTTTTCCAACAGGAAATGAATGAGTTGTATTTAATACGAGACGAGCCTCTTTAGAATTTTTTAACCAATCTTGAATTTCCTTGTCATGTTGCTTCAAGCTATCTTTTACAGCTTTCGTCGCTGTTTCTTTATCATAGTATGTACTTGCGGCTGACACTTTATCTGTCTTCAAGCGATTCTTCAAATCCTCTTCTGACTTGCCTACATGTCTTTCAATCGTATGACCATTTTTAGGTGGTCCTTCCATTTCATCTAAAATATTATCACTAATTTTTTCTACCGATGTAGCTTGATTCCCTGTCTGTTTCTCTGTTTTTTGTTCTTTTCCTGCACATCCGCTTAAGATCAGCATTAATACCAATAAACTACTGAAGAAAAGACTACTTATTCGTTTCATCATATCACCTCTTCCATGATTATTATCGCAACTTCACTAAAAGTCAATTTCACAACGAAAAAATCTATCAGTTTTCATTTTTTTATCTATTTTTCCATATTTACCCCAGCAATTTCATCAACCCTCTATTTTTCGCCTTTTATAATATATACCCCCTATATTTTTCGATTATTTCCCAGATGAAATCACCGATAACATAACTATAAAACTCTTTTATACAAAGGTTTTTATAGTATTTTTAAAAACATTTTAAAATACCCCTATTTTCATATACCCAATACCCATATAAGGTATAAAACGCCCTTCTTATCAACGTTTTTCTACATTATGTAAATTTCTCCTTGCCTATACAAACGAAATGTGGTGTAATGCAAAAAAAGATAAAGGATTTTAAACAATGGCTGAAACGATTCAAAATTTCTTAACAGAATACTATTCAATCGCAATTCCACTTAGTATCTTAATTAACATCATCATTAGTCTTTTAGGTTTTATCCCTAGTATTTTTTTAACCGCCATTAATATACAGCTCTTTGGCGTAACAAATGGTACTGTTATTTCGATCGTAGGCGAAGCATTAGGGGCTATTATCTCGTTTTATATTTACCGCATGGGCCTTCAAAAGTTCACTCACGATAAAGTAAATAAATACCCAAAGGTAGAGCGTCTTCTTTATGTAGAAGGTAGAGAGGCCTTTCTACTCGTTCTATCATTTCGCTTGATACCTTTCATCCCATCAAGTATCGTGACTTTATTTGCGGCTCTAGGTAAGATGTCATTACTCTCCTTCAGTATTGCCAGCACAATAGGGAAAATACCGGCATTGTTAATCGAAGTATATTCTGCCTATCATGTCATGAACGGAACAAATGAAGCAAAGTGGATTGTAACAATCGCAGGCGCTATTGGATTGTTTTATTTGTGGAAAAAATGGAGAAAAAAAAATAAAGAAGGAGCATAGGCTCCTTCTTTATTTTTGAGGTATTTTATTAATAGCTATCCTTTTTAATCCTTAGTTAATACCAACAGCACTAAATGATTGCTTAACTGCTGCTACTTCCGCAGAAGTCGCACCATATAAATCAGCTGCAGCTTGTACTGCACCAGCACGAGCTTGGCTAAATGTAGTAGATTGCGTGAAATATTGTGTGTTTGCACGGTAATAAATTGCACCTAACTTATCTTTACCAATGCCCGTTACAGTTACACCCGAATGCGTACCACCATTTGCTAATAAATAAGCTTGTTTGTTAATGATACCACTGTTTGTATGAACCCCACCGTTATCACTAGTACCAGTGTAACGCTTAGAATAATGGTCTGGATCACCGTATTTCGCTGGATCACTCATAGAGCGAAGCGCATCTCCTGCTTTACCAGGCGTATAAATATCTTCACCAATCTCCCAATCCGGGTTACGGTTATCATAGAATTCTACTAAAGTACCAAAAATATCAGAAATTGCTTCATTTAGCGCTCCTGATTCATTTTGATAAATTAAGTCCGAGCTATTTTCAGTAACAGCATGCGTTAATTCGTGACCAATTACATCAATTCCACCAGATAATGAAGTGAATGTTACACCATCACCATCTCCGTATACCATTTGTGAGCCATTCCAGAATGCATTATTATACTTACTTCCGTAATGAACTGTCGATTTTAACGGAGCTCCTGCATCATTAATAGAGTTTCTGTTAAATGTAGCTTTATAATAATCATATGTTCTACCTGCATAGTAATGAGCATCTACTGCTGCTGCATCATACGCTGCATTAAAAACATTATCTGCATCTACCCATAAAGTTCCTGGCAATGTAGTACGATTTTTCGCATCATATGTGAAAATTGTTGCCCCGCGCGTATTATCTTGTAAGTAGTAAGATGAACCAGATAACGTTGTATTAAGTGATTTTGTATCTCCTAATACACCTTTACCAGTTCCTACTTTATTTGTTCCTGTTACAGGTTTTACTACTGCTTTCGCATCCTGTTTAGGAGCCTCTTGCTTAACTGGTGATTTATCTTCATTTGTTACATGATCCAATTTATTATATTTATTTAATACTTTACCGCTGTCTGCTTCAATGAAATAGTAGTAGTTTCCTGGACTTGGATCTAAGAAGTTTAGATTTACAACGTATGCATATGTTGTTTCTTCACCATTTTGATATACATATAAGTCCGCTTTTGGTTCTACCTCATATTTCGGTGTTACCCCTAAATCTTGCTGCGCGATTTCAATTGCTTTTGCGCCTTCAATCTTATTTTTATTTTTCAACTTTTCCTTTTTGTCTAAATCAGGTGCAACTGTTCCAGACAATACTTTTAAAGAACCGTCTTTACTTACGTGAGCCACTTGAGTAGAACCCCATACAGGCACTCCTTCGTAAACTTGTTGCATACGTACTACTGTTGAATCAGTTACAGCATCTTTCTTCACTTGTTTCACTTTGAAAGAATCTTGCGCACTCTTTTCCCCTAGCTTGTAATCACCTTTTGCTGCATTTAAGTAATCAAACACAACAGATTCCGCTTTCTTACCAGTCGCTCCAGTTAGATCACCAGAAATAAACTCAGGTGACTGTACTGTCTCATTGTACTTCTTCGTAGAGAGTACATTTTTAGAATCCGCAAATGCAGAGCCTGTCCCTCCAAATGTTGTAACTGCCATTCCTGTCGCTAACACTAACGCTAAACTTTTCTTTTTCATGAACCTTCCCCCTAATAAAAATTTTTTTGAAAAAGAGTAGTTTTATATTAGCATTATGTTTCCACTATTAATATACTAAAAATTCAAATAATTATTTTCTCAAGTTTTGTAGAATTTTGAGGAACAAATATTGAAAAACCCCTTTCCGATTGGAAAGGGGTTTCTGTTAAGAATTTATTAATTCTACTACTTTTTCGCCTTGACCATAAATATCCGATGTCCAAGCATATTGCGGTTCCAATACCACTAATACAGCTACCAAAGCCAAAGCACCAATAATTATTTTTTTCATATTATTTTCCTCCCTTTTCTTCTAATAAATTAATTGCTAATTTATAGTAGTTATTACTTTCCTTAAATTCTAGTAATTCCTCGTGATATCCTGCTAGTTCTAAATACACCATTTTTAATTCCTTTTTATTTTCTTCGCCTCTAAAAAATGGGATTGCCTCAACTTCTAAAAATCTTTTATAAACATCTTTCGTTTCAAAGTATTTATTCTTAAGCATTGAAAGTATATATAGCATACTTTTATACTTTTCATCCCTCTTGGCAACATCTATTCCTTTATTAATCCAATCTTTCGCTTCTTCAAATTCTTTTAATTCAATACACTGCAAAGCGATCTCATACACTGCATCAATATAATTTAAATCCTCTTCCTTTTTGTACTTTAGGCATTGTAAATAATAATCTTTTGCTTTTGCATAATCTTTTAAGTTATAGTACAAGAAGCCTAAATTATTTAAAGCAATAGCTGTTATACTTTCTTTATCAGCAAAAGAATTTGCTTCCCTCAAAATATTATTATAAATAGATAGCGCCTCATTATATTGCTTTTTTTGTATATAACTCAACGCAATAAGTAACTGGCAATTTATCACATAACGGAATTTATATTCATTCTTAAATCCTTCCATTGCTACATTAGCAAAATGTAAAGTCATATGTTCAACTTCTAATTCATTATAAACAAGAGCCAAATTGAAATATATTCCATTCTCATGATAACCTTGTTCCTTTGCCATTACTTCTGTTCGAGTCAAATACTCCAATGCCTTCTTATATCTATGTTGTAAAAAATAATATAACCCTTTGCTATACGTATATAATAATTTTTGGAATGGTGAATACTTTTTGTACATCTTCTTTAAGCTCTCTAACTCTTTTTCGACAGCAGGAAAATCCCTTTTCATAATTAAATAACGTGTATACAGCAGTTTATAATAATTTATAATTTCAAAATCCAACACATGCTTCATTTCACCTTGCAACTCTTCATATATACGTTCTACTTGTTGCTTGTCTAAATGAACTAGTGCATTCAACCATTCATCCAGCTTCCCCTTCACATCTTCTTCTACATCCCTCAAATCCGTCACGGCAATTTCTAATCTTGCGCAGAGCAATTGTAGAATTTCTTCTGATGCTTCAATCTTTCCATTTTCAATCTTACTTAAGTATGAGACAGAACAAATGCCCTGACATAATTCTTCTTGTGTCATTTTTTGCTGTAGCCGTTTATAAAAGACTTGTTTGCCTATTTTTTCTAATGTTTGTTGCATTGTCCTCCTCCATTCTCATTACCCCCATTACTCTAATAATACATAAAATCTGTAGAAATATAAATTGATAAATATAAATTTTCTAAAAAATATGCATAATTTCATTTTTTTCTCTCTTGACTTCACATCAATATCTCTTCTTTGCTACGAATGGTGAAAAATTGGTATACTATAACCAAATTATGGAGGTGTTCTCGCGATGACTCATTATAAAGACGATAGTTATGCCTTACATACAGACCTATATCAAATCAACATGGCTTATACATATTGGAAAGATGGTATTCATAATCGCCGTTCTGTTTTTGATTTATATTTTCGAAAGCTTCCATTTGAGAACGGCTACGCTGTTTTTGCTGGCCTTGAGAAAATTGTAGAGTACATAGAAAATTTCAGTTTTACTGAAAGCGATATCGCTTATTTAGCAGAATTACAATTTGAAGAAGAATTCCTTCATTATTTACAAAATATGAAATTCACTGGGACGATTCGCAGTATGCAAGAAGGTGAAGTTGTATTTAATAACGAGCCTTTATTACGTGTTGATGCACCACTTGGTGAAGCACAAATTATTGAGACTGCCCTCTTAAATATTGTGAATTACCAAACATTAATTGCCACAAAAGCAGCACGTATGAAACATGCTGCAAGTAATGATGAGCTTTTAGAGTTCGGCACAAGACGTGCCCATGAGTTCGATGCTGCCCTTTGGGGGACGCGTGCTGCCTTTATTGGTGGTTTCTCCTCTACAAGCAACGTTCGTGCTGGGAAACGCTTTGGGATTCCTGTAGCTGGCACACACGCTCACTCTTTCGTTCAAGCATATCGCGATGAATACGTCGCGTTTAAAAAATACGCTGAAACTCATAAAAAGTGCGTCTTTCTCGTTGATTCATATGACACATTGAAATCTGGTGTTCCAAATGCGATTCGTGTTGCAAAAGAATTTGGGGATCGTATTGATTTCTATGGCATACGTCTTGATAGTGGTGATATGGCTTATTTATCGAAAAAGGCACGAAAACTATTAGATGAAGCAGGGTTTACAAATACAAAAATTATCGCTTCTAGCGATTTAGATGAATACACAATTATGCACCTTAAATCTCAAGGAGCAAAAATTGACGTATGGGGCGTTGGGACAAAATTAATTACGTCCTTTGAGCAACCTGCATTGGGGGCTGTTTACAAACTAGTTGCGATTGAAGATACTGACGGAAAATTAAATGATACGATTAAAATTTCATCTAACCCTGAAAAAATTACCACTCCAGGACTGAAACGAATTTATCGTATTATCAATCGGGTAAACGATCATGCAGAAGGCGATTATATTGCGTTAGATTCTGAAGAACCTGGAAAAGAAGAGCGCTTAAAAATGTTCCATCCAGTTCACACATATATAAGTAAATTCGTAACAAACTTTGAAGCCCGTGAACTGCATAAAGATATTTTCGTTAACGGTGAAAGAACATATGAACTACCAAGTATATTAGATATTCAAAAATATAATGAACAGAGTCTCTCTCTATTTTGGGAAGAATATATGCGAACTTTAAATCCTGAAGAATACCCTGTCGATTTAAGCCAAGAGTGTTGGGATCATAAAATGAATTACATTCAAACTGTTCGAGAACAAGTTGAAAAAAACATACAAAAGTAACCAGAGAAGTTTCTCCTTCTCTGTTTTTTTCAATACTATATGGATATTTGTAAAAAATATATTAAAATAATACGACGAATGTTTTTAATTTGTAAATTTTAATATGATACTATTTAAAAGTAAAATAATATTTGATATTATTTTATTGAATCAATTTCAACAAAATCACTAATAAAAAAGGGGACGCAGGTTGCGTCCTCTTTTTTATAAATCTTTCACTCGTAATACACGCATTGCATTTAACACTGCAAGTAGTGTTACACCAACATCTGAGAAAACAGCCTCCCACATTGTTGCAATACCAAAGGCACCAAGTAATAAAACGATCCCTTTTACACCTAGAGCAAAGATGATATTTTGCCACACTATACTTCTTGTGCGTTTTGCAATTTTTACAGCTGTCGCAATTTTTGAAGGCTCATCAGTCATAATAACGATGTCTGCCGCTTCAATTGCTGCATCTGACCCTAAACCACCCATCGCAATACCAACGTCTGCACGGGCTAATACTGGTGTATCGTTAATACCGTCACCAACGAAGGCAATTTTTTCTTTTCCGTGCTTCGCTGCATCAATTTTTTCAATCTCTTCTACTTTTTGTTGCGGTAGTAATTCCGCATGAACTTCATCTAAGCCTAATTCTTTACCGACAGCTTCACCAACTGGTTTTGCATCACCAGTTAACATTACTGTCTTTTTAATACCTAGTTCTTTTAATTTTTGAATCGCTTGTTTCGAATCCTCTTTTACCTCATCAGAGATAACAATATAACCTGCATATCTTCCATCTACAGCAACATGAACTAATGTACCTACTGTTTCTGGTTGCTTAAATTCAATATTTTCTTTTCTCATTAATTTTGCATTACCTGCAAAAATTTCTTTTCCTTGTACTTTTACAACTGTACCGTGACCAGAAATTTCGTTATAATCATCGATTATTTTTTCATCAATTGATTTTCCATATGCCTTTCGAATAGATTGGGCAATTGGATGGTTAGAATATACTTCAGCAAATGCCGCATACTCTAATAACTCTTCACTTGTAGTACCTTCGCTCGGTTCCATTTTTGTAACTTTGAAAACACCTTTGGTTAATGTTCCTGTTTTGTCAAAAACAATATATTTTACATCATTTAAAGCTTCTAAATAGTTACTACCTTTTACTAACACACCACTTTTAGATGCACCACCAATACCTCCAAAGAATCCAAGAGGAATGGATACAACTAACGCACATGGACAAGAGATTACTAAGAACACTAAAGCTCTATAAATCCACTCAGAGAATGTAGCTCCTTCTAAAATAAGTGGTGGAATAAACGCCATGATCGCCGCTGTAATAACTACAACTGGAGTGTAGTAACGTGCAAACTTCGTAATAAAGTTTTCCGTTGGTGCTTTTTTACTGCTTGCATTTTGAACTAAATCTAAAATTTTCGATACAGTGGATTCACCGAATTCTTTTGTAACTTCAATTGTCAACACACCGTTTTGGTTCACAAAGCCACTTAATACATCATTTCCAACTTCAACTTCACGTGGTACAGATTCACCTGTTAATGCTGAAGTATCTACCATTGATGTTCCTTCAATTACTTTTCCGTCTAACGGCACTTTCTCACCTGGCTTAACGATAATATAATCGCCAATTTGTACATCTTCTGGTGATACTTGTTTCGTTTCATTTCCAACCTTTACATTCGCATAATCAGGACGAATATCCATTAATGAAGTAATTGATTTTCGAGAGCGGTTTACCGCAATGCTTTGGAATAGTTCTCCTACTTGATAAAATAGCATTACTGCTACAGCTTCTGAGTATTGTTGAATTGCAAAAGCTCCTACAGTTGCAATTGCCATTAAGAAGTTTTCATCAAATACTTGGCCACGAGTTATGTTTCTTACCGCTCTCCAAACGATATCTCCACCTATTAATAAATAAGCAAGGACGAATAACGGAATTGTTACCATTTGTGGTAAGCCCGCTAATGCAGCAATTGCTGTCAAAATTCCGCCGACCACTAATCTCCCTACCATCTTTTTCACATTTGCTTCACCATGATCATGACTATGCCCGTGGTCATGACCGTTCTTCTCTTCACGAACAACTTTCACGTCTGGCTCTAACTTTTGAACGACATTTGTTATATTTGCTACAGTCGCTTCTAGTTCTCTTTTATTCGCAACTTCTACTCGTAGTTTCTTCGATACGAAATCAACAGTTGCTTCTGAGACAGCTGGCATTTCCTTCACTTTATTTTCAATTTTCATTGCACAGTTCGCGCAATCTAAACCTTCTAATATAAATACTTCTTTAGCAATTTTATTTTTTTGTTCTTCTTGCACTTTAATATGCGGTTCTAATTTTGTAACGAGTTGTTTTGCTTCCGTAACAACTTCGTTTTCTTTATTTTGTGCCGTTTCTAAAATCATTGTCTTTGTTGCAAAGTTTACAGAGCAAGAATTTACTCCTTCTATATTCCCAACACCTTTTTCAATTTTCATTGCACAATTCGCACAATCTAAACCTTCTAACATCAGTTTCTTTTTCACTAACGCTTCAGCCATCGTTCTCCCTCCTCGCGTTCTTTTTATTCTTCTTCGTTTACGTGTTCAAACGCTTGCTCGAAGATATGAATTACGTGCTGGTCAGCTAACGAATAATAAACAACCTTTCCTTCTTTACGATTCTTCACAAGTTTCGCTTGCTTTAACACACGAAGCTGATGCGAAATAGATGATTGTGTCATTCCTAATAAATAAGCTAAATCACAAACGCACATTTCAGCTTCAAATAGCGCATGTAATATTCTCGTACGTGTACGGTCACCTAATACTTTAAATAGTTCTGCTACTTTACTTAAACTTTCATCAGTTGGAATTGTTTGTTTTACTTGCTCTACAACTTCTTCATGAATTATCGTTTGAGAACATGTCTCTTGTGGTGTTTCTACTTTATTTCCAGCCATTATAGCTCACCTCTTTAATTGAACATATGAACAACCATTCATATATCTTATACTCTTATTATATGAGCGCCTACTCATATGTGTCAATGAAATCTGAATTTTTTTTATGAACATTCCGTTCACATTTTAATAAGTCGTATACATATTTTCCGCACCCTCTATATTCTCATACAAAAAAGGATGCACAATTCGCACACCCCTTTTTACTTACTTTTCATTTTCACCGCATCCACAATTAAAGAAACAAATCCTAACTGATTATCCCGATTTCTATGGTCAAAACGTTTCGAGCGATAAATAAATCCATCTTTCTCATTCCAATCATTATAGTGAAACTTACCATTCTCATCACAGTATTCTAAGAGCCTCACTTGAAAACCTGCTGATTCAAACATGGACGTGATTGTTTTATAGTTATGAACAATTTTATGGCTTGCTGCAGGATGATCTAATGGACCAGGTCCACCTACTTGTACCCCTTGTTGATATTCTTCATCTGGAAAAAATGCATCTGGTACTGCACAACGAATATATCCATTCTCCATTAAAAACTCATAACAAATTTTTGCAGCTTCAATTCCTTCTTCATATGATAAATGCTCCCATACATGTTCTGCCAAAATTACTGATAAAGAATTAGGTTGAAATTTATCAAGCCAAGTTTCTCTCCGTAATAAATTTAATTCTTCTTCATTCGTATGTAACCAACCAGGGTTATTATTATAACCCTCTGCTCCAACTACAACTTTTGTTTCTTCCATTTTGCTCCCACCCTTTTTCATATTCCGACATAAAAATTCAATAAAGTAATATACATTCCCTTTATTTCAACAAAAGAAAAAGCCTTGCGCGCTCCCTAGACGCACAAGGCTTACTATACTTATATCCCTTTTAATTAAGCTTTTAATTAGCTTGTTCTAAATTATCCTGCGAACTTCCATCGTCTTTTAAATGACTATGTTTTTTCGAATAAACAAAGTATACAACTACTCCGATCGCTAACCAAGCACCGAAGTACATCCATGTTTTTAATGGTAGATTTACCATTAAGAATAGACAACATGCAATCGAAATAATCGGCAAGATCGGTACAAGTGGTACCATAAATCCACGTTGTAACTTTGGATGTGTTTTACGAAGAATAATAACTGACACACCAACCATCGCAAATGTTAACAACGCTCCAATATTCGCTAAATTCGACAATTCTTTTAAATCGATAAATCCAGCAATTAAAGCACTACCAATTCCTGTTAACCAAACTGTAAATGTTGGCGCTTCTGTCTTTTTATTAATTTTCGCGAAAGATTCTGGCAATAAACCGTCACGGCTCATCGCAAAGAATACACGTGTCGTTGCATAAATGTAAGCAAAAATTACTGCCATAATACCAATTACAGCTCCAATTGCGATTACACCTGCTACTTTATCTTGTCCTACAACTTCTAACACATATGCCATAGCTTCTGGTACATCTAATTCTTTATAAGAAACCATACCCGTCATAACGAGACAAACTACAACATAAATGATTGTACAAATGACTAACGAAGCGATAATACCAATCGGTAGATCACGTTGCGGATTTTTTACCTCTTCAGCAGAAGTTGCTAATGCATCAAATCCTAGGAAAGCAAAGAATACTGCTGCTCCCCCCGCGAAAACTCCACTTAAACCGTACGGTGCAAATGGTATCCAGTTTTCTGGTTTCACGTAGAATACACCAACTGCAATGAATAAAACAACGATACCAATTTTAATTAATACCATTATGTTATTCACGCGTTTACTTTCTTTCGTACCTCTTGATAATAACCAAGTTATAACTAATGTAACGATAACTGCTGGTAAATTCACCATACCACCTTGAGACGGAATCGTTAGCAGTGCTTTTGGAATTTCAAGCCCTAATCCACTCACTAAGTTATGGAAGTAACCAGTCCATCCGCCAGCTACTGCGGCAGTCGTTACAACATATACGGATAGTAATGTCCATCCCATTAAATGAGCTACAAACTCACCAATTGTTGCATATGAGTATGTGTACACACTACCTGAAACAGGAAGTGTAGAAGCAACCTCTGCGTAACATAATGCTGCAAATCCACAAACGATGGCTGCAATCATGAATGAAAAAATAACTGCTGGACCAGCATCTCTTGCTGCTACTAATCCAGTTAATACTAGAACTCCTGTACCAATTATCGCACCAATCCCTAGCATTGTTAGGTCAAATGCCCCTAGCGTTTTCGTCAAAGTTTTACTTTTACTTTCCCCTAACAATTGCGTAACGGATTTCTTTTTAAATAGGTTGGCCACGATGTATGCCCCCTTTTGCCAAGAAGAGCTAAGAGATCTTCACTCTTAGCTCTTATCATGTTGTTTTATATATTGTTCGATTTTGTTTTGTATAATGCTTCTATTAGCAAGATACTGTTTCTGCTTCTAATAATTCTTTAGCACCTTTGTACTCTACACCGTGAGCTTCTGCAACTGCTTCGAATGTTACATAGCCATCTAATGTGTTAATACCTTTTAGTAATGCAGAGTTGCCTAGGCAAGCTTCTTTGTAGCCTTTGTTAGCAATTTGTACTGCATATGGTACTGTTACGTTTGTTAATGCAAGAGTTGATGTACGTGGAACCGCACCTGGCATGTTTGCAACTGCATAATGAACAACGCCGTGTTTTTCGTAAGTTGGGTTATCATGAGTTGTAATACGGTCAGTTGTTTCGAAAATACCACCTTGGTCAATCGCGATATCTACAACAACAGAACCTGGTTCCATTGATTTAATCATTTCTTCTGTTACAAGTTTTGGAGCTTTTGCACCTGGGATTAATACTGCACCGATTACAAGATCAGACTCTTTAACAGCTTCTGCAATATTGTAAGGATTAGACATTAAAGTTTTTACTTGGTTTCCGAAAATGTCATCTAATTGACGAAGACGTTCTGCACTTAAGTCGATGATTGTTACATCCGCACCTAGTCCAACTGCAATTTTAGCAGCATTTGTACCAGCTTGTCCACCACCGATGATTGTTACTTTACCACGTTTAACCCCTGGAACACCTGCAAGTAAGATACCTTTACCGCCTTTGTTTTTCTCAAGGAATTGTGCACCAATTTGTGCAGCCATACGACCAGCTACTTCACTCATAGGCGCAAGTAATGGTAATGAACGGTTTTCTAATTGTACTGTTTCATATGCGATAGAAACAACTTTTTTCTCGATTAAAGCTTTTGTTAATTCTGGCTCTGGAGCTAAGTGTAAGTATGTGAACAAGATTAAGCCTTCACTGAAGTGTTTGTATTCGCTTTCAATTGGTTCCTTAACTTTCATAACCATTTCCATATTCCAAGCTTCTTCAGCTGTATCAACAATTTTTGCTCCCGCTTCAACATACTGAGCATCTGTGAAACCAGACCCTAAACCTGCACCCTTTTGAATGAATACTTCGTGATTGTTACGAATTAAATGTACAACACCTGCTGGTGTCATTGCCACACGGTTTTCGTTGTTTTTAATTTCTGCTGGTACCCCAATACGCATAATGAAATGCCCCCTTATAATTAACAGAAAAAAGAGATTCTTTTTTCTTTTTGTAATAATTAATAACTTATGTCCTTATTCTAGCATAACTTAAAAGTTATGAAAACGCTAACATATCATTTTCCTAAAGTTTTTATATTTAGAATAGTGTAAATATATAAAACATTGATTCTATTAGGGGTTTCGTGTCATTCCATTATCTTTCACTCTATTTTTATTATACTGCTTCAAAATAAACAGCAATCATTTATTATTTGACAATAATGTAACAATGTAAGAAACCTAAGCGATAACGTATACATATACAGTTATTACTTTACTCAATACTTTAGAGATATATTCTTTTCACAAAAAAACAGCTGCTAGCATTTAGCTAGCAGCTGGGTAACTTATAAATAACTTAGAAAATAAATCATCTGTCGTTTCAGTAATTTTATCAAACAGATCACTTTCTTCCGCTTCTTGCTCTTTTAACACCTTAATTGTTTCACGTGCATCTTCAGGGTAATCGGTTATAATACCATCTACGTTTAACTTATAATATGCCTTTAAATTTTCCATATCATTTACTGTCCATACGTAAATTGGTTTGTTTAACTTCCTTGCTTCTTTTACTAATTTCTTATTTAACATATATTCTTCTGCTACGTAAAAGTCAGCCTTCACATTCTTTAAGTTAGCTCTACTTGCATACAGTATATACCCTACTTTTATATCTGGATTTGCACGCTTAAACTCTTTAATAAGTGGATAGTGTAACGTTTGAATTACACATTGCTTCTCAAATTCATTATCTTTAATCGTTTTTAAGACTTTGTTTACAAAATCTTTTTCGCCCCCATGAAGCTTCACTTCTATATTAAGTTTGATTTTGCCATTTGCTAGCTTAATGATTTCATCAAGTGTACTTATTTGTCCTGAAAGTCCATCTTGACTAAGGGTAAGCTGCCTTAACTCCGCCATCGTTAAATCTGACACATGCACATTGGCATTTGCGAGACGTTTCAGCTTCAAATCATGTATAACCGCTAGTTCACCGTCTTTCGTTTGTAATACATCTATTTCAGCGTAGTCTGCTTTTGCATCAATAGCACCTTGCACAGCTTCTTTCGTATTTTCTACGCCTTTTGATATATACCCGCGGTGCGCCATAATAATCGGTTCTTTATACGAATTTGAAATAAACGTTACAATGAAGGCAACGACCATTCCCGCAGTAATAATTCCTACAATGTATACGCCAATGAATTTCCAACGATGTTTTTGGAAGAAACATTTATCTGCTTTCGTTTTCGAATAATCTAATCCTTCTTCTAATAAAACATCCTCAACTGGAACCTTTTGTAAGTATAATCGCGTAATCGCCATAATATAAAATGGCGTCACGATAAAGCTGAATAAATACAATGTACTCGTTAAAAATACAGAAATCGTTGATTCAGCTAATAATGCAAATGTTCCTTTCGGGTTTGTAAATTCATAAACACCCCATAGGCACAATAAATACATTCCCAAAAACACGACATATACAACTCCAATTGAGATAAAAAATCCTACTAAAAAGAATAGTACTTTAAAAAAGCTTTCCTTTACTAAAGTTGCACTTTTACGTGCTGCCACGCGAAATGGTTTTTGCTCTAAAACAACAATAGGTAGAACGAAAATCCATCGAAGATTCAAATACGCGACTACAGCAAAGAACGTGTAATAACCAACTTGTCCCATCGTTGTCTTAAACAGTTCTCCTGTAATAAAGTTAGGAATTTGAATTTGCGGGATTAATGCCGTTTCATATCCCATATTTAAAAGAGGCAACAATACGACAGCATATAAAATAAATCCTGGTAAGCAATATGTGAAAAGAGTAGGTAAATACGTTACCGTTTTATATAAAATCGGACGTAATTTCACCTTCTGTCTTTTATGAGCGAAATACGAAATAATAATAAGCACCGCAAATTCTGTAAAGATAAGAAACAGTGCTAACAATGATAAAATTACGATTGCTAAGATGCCATAAGGCGTCTTTAAAAACGCTAATAATTCATCATTTGTCGCATTTGCATAACCACCAAAATACAATAACTTATTAAAAATAATTCCAAATAGTGGAACGAACACAATCGCTGCTAATAATTTATAAGCAAGTTGAAAAGTTAATACATTCCAAAAAGCAAATTTAACTGTTTGAAAGGAATGTCTCATTACTCCTGGTATAGATAGTTTTTTACGGTGTTGCATATATTCCTCCAAATTCTAAAACGGTATTTGAGATGGATTCCATATTTCCAGTCCTAATCCATCTTTTTAATAATAATATATTCCGCTTAACATGAACACTCTTATACATATAATGAAAAAAGTGATGGCTACTTCCCATCACTTTTTCATTTATTCTATTTTTTCTCTAGCCCTTGTCCAAATGCTTTCAAGAAGCTAAAACCGAATGTAATAGCTCTATTGATATCTGGATCTTTTAATACTTTAAAGAAATCCATCACTTTTGTTTTTTTACCACTATTTAATTCATCTGTTGCAAATTGCAATCCTGTAACTAAACTTGACGTAATTTGCTTCGTTATTTCTGGGTCAACTGAAGATAACGCTTCTCCTGCCCCCATCATATTGTTGAGTGCATTTTTAACTGGTTCACGATTTAGTTGCTCCACAGCGATTTTTGAAACATCTTCCTTCGCAGCAAGTAAACTAATTGCCGCATCTAATATACCAGCCTTCTGCAACTGTGCTAAAAGCTGCATTGTTTCTTCTACTGCTTCACGATTATTAGATAGCTCATTTAGAAGTTCATCTGCTACTTGCTGTTTCTGTTCTTCCTCTGTTACAACTTTCTTTTTAATTACAGTAATTTCTTTCGCCACTATCTCCGCCCCCTAGTCCACAAGTGATACGTATTGTTTTCTTTGCCATTTTCGCTCGATTTCAACACCGTTTTGCGGATTACGCTTTTTATCTCTCGGGTTTGAAGATGGTAACGGACGATTCCCTTTTTCACGTAATACACGCATCTTTACCATTGTTTGTTTGTACGCTGGTGTACACGTATAAAGATCTGTCGCCGTTCCAGTTAAAATATTGATTGCCTCTTCATTTACCGTTGCATGCATCGGTAAATATAGCTCTTTCCCCGTTACACGATCTGTAACAAGTGCCTGTACTTTAATTTTCCCAAATGGTGATGCTAATTCTACAAGGCCACCATCTTTCACATTGCGCTCTAGGGCAAGTTCAGGCGAGATTTCAACGAACACTTCAGATACTTTAGATAAAATACCAGCCGATTTATTCGTCATATTCCCTTCGTGGAAATGTTCTAACATACGACCATTATTTAAAAGTAAATCATACTCATCTGGCGCTACAACTGGTGGTACCCATTCATCTAATGATAGACGAGCTAGTTTATCCGGGAAGTTAAATCCGTCCACATATAATAGCGGTGTATCGCTACCATCGTGGCTACCCCAACATAAACTATTCCATCCTTCTAAACGATCGTATGTTGCCTGAGAATATAAAGGTGCAAGCGATGCAATTTCATCCATGATTTCACTTGGACTTGCATAATTCCAGTCCCCGCCAAGCGCACGAGCTACTTTTTGTAAAATCCACCAGTCTGGCTTTGAATCACCAAGCGGCTTCAATACTTCATATAATCTTTGAATACGGCGCTCTGTATTCGTAAATGTTCCCTCTTTTTCTAAGCTTGGTGCTGCCGGTAAAATAACATCAGCAAAACGAGCTGTTTTCGATAAGAACATATCTTGAACAACAAGGAAATCTAAATTCGCTAAAATATGTTGTACATGGTTGGCATTCGAATCTACTAAAGCCATTTCTTCACCCATAACATACATACCACGCAGTTTTCCTTCATCTGCTGCCAGTAACATTGCAATATTATTTAAGCCTGGTGCTTTCGGAATTGTAGTACCGTATGCTTTTTCAAATTTCGCACGAAGCACATCATCTGAAACCGCTTGGTAACCTGGAAGCCAGTTTGGTAATGTTGCCATATCACAAGCGCCTTGTACGTTATTATGTCCGCGTAATGGGTATGCTCCTGCACCAGGACGACGATAGTTACCCGTAACAAGCAATAGATTTGAAATTGCTGCTGAAGTTGTACTTCCTCCAGTATTTTGAGTTACACCCATTCCCCAAAGTACACAAGTACCATCTGCTTCATATACCATACGTGCCATTTCTTTCAGATTTTCTTTCGAAATCCCCGTAATTTCTTCTGTATAATCAAGCGTATACTTTTCTACCATTTTGCTATATTCATCAAAATTCTTCACATTTTCAGCTATGAACTTTTTATCGTGCCAATCTTGATCAATAATATATTTCGTAATACCAGCGAGCCATACGTAATCAGTTCCTTGGCGCGGATGAATGAATAAATCCGCACGCTCTGCCATTTCATGTTTACGAAGATCCGCCACAATTAATTTTTGGTCATGTAATTTATGAGCACGTTTTACACGCGTTGCAAGTACAGGATGTCCTTCTGTCGGATTTGCTCCAACGATAATGACAAGGCCTGCTTCCGCAATATCTTTCACTGTTCCAGCGTCCCCGCCCATACCGACAGTTTTAAATAAACCGTCTGTTGCTGGAGATTGACAATAACGGGAACAGTTGTCTACATTATTCGTTCCATATATTTGACGGGCTAGTTTTTGCATAAGATAATTTTCTTCATTCGTTACTTTCGAAGAAGAAATAAACCCAAATGCATCACTTCCATATTCTGATTTAATATGCTGCATATTGGATGCAACAACTTCAAGAGCCTCTTCCCATGAAGCTTCAACAAACATATCTCCTTGGCGAATTAATGGCTTTGTAATACGATCTTCACTGTTTACAAAATCCCATCCAAATTTGCCTTTTACACATGTTGAAATACCGTTAACCGGCGCATCTGAAACAGGCTGCACTTTCAAAATGTGGCGGTCTTTCGTCCATACTTCAAATGAACAACCTACACCACAAAATGTACAAACTGTTTTTGTTTTATTCACTTTCGTCTTACGCATCGCAGCCTCTACTTCTGAAACTGCTAAAATACTACTATATCCCGGCTCTACATCCTTTACAAAATCAATCATCGGATCTAACACATCCGGTTTCAATCCTGTCATGAATCCAGCTTCACCTAACATTGATTTCTCCATCAACGCATTACATGGACATACTGTTACACATTGCCCGCAACTTACACAAGATGAGTCATTTATACTTACACCATTGTCCCATATAACACGTGGACGGTCTAAGCTCCAATCAATCGATATAGTTTCATTCACTTGTAAGTTTTGACATACTTCTACACACTGTCCACAAGCAATACATTGATTTGGATCATATCGATAAAACGGATGTGACATATCCACTTCACACGCACTTACTTTTGGCTCATACGGATATTTCTGTTCCTCAATTCCCATCATATGTACTGTATTGTGGACTTTACAGTTACCATTATTGTTATCACAAACGGTACAATACAGTAGATGATTCTCTAATATTCGATCCATTGCCTCAGTCTGTGCCTCTTTTGCACGCTGGGACTGTCTTTCGATATGCATACCGTTCTCTAATTTCGTTGAACAAGCACGCAATAACTTTCCATTTACTTCTACAATACACGTATCACAAGTTTGAATTGGATCTACTTCTGGTACATGACAAATTTGAGGATGTTCCAAATTACTCTCGTTAAATAATTGTAGTATCGTCTTTTCACCTGATGCAGAAAATTCTTTACCATCGACGGTTACACGGACTGTCTGTTCTGCCATAGTTTCCCCTCTCCTTACAACCAACTGTACAACACAATCATGAATCCGTTTTCAAAATCGCATTACTGTACATATTTTTGAAACGCTCTACCCAAATACTTTCTTATGAAGTCGATTCTAGATGTTATAAGGTATAACTACGAAAGCTTGAAAATATCACTATTCTACAGTTCTATTATATCGTACATATACAATAATAACCAAAATAATCTGTGATCTTCTTGTTAATAGGTGTTTTTATTTTTCCCATTGTTTTATGATAAATGTGGGAGAGAAATACATATAAAAGACCTGCGGTAGTATGTCAACTGAAAAATAATATCTTTTGAAGTTATCAAAGGACAAATTGCTTAAAAAAGACATCACGAAACTAGACCAGTATTTTATGTAAAAT
>NZ_JAKUFX010000094.1:0-23463 GCF_022663635.1 Bacillus cereus group sp. BfR-BA-01356
TACATAAAATACTGGTCTAGTTTCGTGATGTCTTTTTTAAGCAATTTGTCCTTTGATAACTTCAAAAGATATTATTTTTCAGTTGACATACTACCGCAGGTCTTTTATATGAATTCCATATTCATAAGATCTATTTCCAAATTTTTTAAAACCCTTGATTAAAACTTTTATATAGAAATAAAAGGATTTTAAATTTTTGAAAACAGAACTTACATTTACTTTATTTATTTATTTGGTACATATACATAATACAATGTTAATATGTGCTCTATGTGAAGTTCACATAAATTTGTGATGAAGATTTACTTAGCCACTCGCATCCTACTCATCTAATTACCCACTGCATAAAATCATCAGTTATTTTAACACATTTTAGGCGTTTGTATATACTATTTATAAAACAACTTTTATAAAGGGAGGATTCATATGCCTACAGCGTTACAAGAAGAAGTCGAAGAAGCACGGGAAACATATGTCAGTCGTATCATCTTAGTTGGAGGATCGACTTTATTTTTAGTAGGCGGGGTTATCTCAGCAATTTCAGCTTTTAAAGCTTATAATCGTTTGGAGAATACGCCGCCTTCTACAGATAATTCATAGATATTTTATAAAATAAAACGTCGCCTCCAATATGAAGAGACGACGTTTTATTATTCATACATATGACACTAAAAGTATCGGTAGATTCCCTACTCCATTTTTTAAGCTTACTTCACCACAAACCGCGTCTGACTACATCCATCCTTCTGCTTCGTTACTTCTAATACAGCTGGCATTGCGTTTTTCAGCTCTTGAACGTGTGAGATGACACCGATAAATCGGCCTGATTTTTGTAAGTCAATTAAGGCATCTACTGCTTTGGTTAATGATTCTTCATCTAATGAACCGAACCCTTCATCGATGAACATCGTTTCGATGGAAATACCACCTTCATATGCTTGAATGACATCTGCCATTCCTAGAGCTAAGCAAAGTGATGCGTTAAATTTCTCTCCGCCGGATAATGTTTTTACATCGCGCGTTTGGCCAGTGTATGCATCGTACACATCTAAGCCTAATCCACTTTGACGGTTTCTTTTTTCAACTCGCTCACTTCGTTTTAAATAAAATTGTCCATTTGATAATTTACGTAGTCGTTCGTTTGCGATTTGAACGATTTGTTCTAAATACTCAATTAAAATGTAACGTTCAAATGATATACGACTTTCGTTATCACCTTTCATTACTTCATATAAATCAACAAGTTCTTGGAAGGCTTTTTCTTCCTCGTGAATTTGTTCGTCAATACGTCTAATGTTTTCATGTAAATCAGAAATATATGTTACCGCATTTTGCGCACGTTGACGTTTTTCTTTAATGATATCGAGATTAATTTCTAGTTCTTTTATGTGTTCACCTAAAGATGTAATATCCATATACTCTTTATCTTTTAATTCTGAGTTTAACTCTTCGATTTGTTTTGCAAGCACTTCAAGCGATGAATAATAACCTTGAATTTCTTTTTGTAACATCTCCATCTCGGCATCGCTTAATTTGGCTTCTTTATACGTGAATTCATCTGTAAACCCACTTTGTTCTAGCTCTTTCATAAAGCGTGCGAAAGTCTCTTCTTTCTTTAATTTTGCACTTTCAAATTGATTAGAAGCACCTTTTTGTTCTGCTTGAATACGTATATTTTCATTTTGCCAATGCTGATACGCTTCCTGGACTTTCTTCCATTCGTCCTCCATTAACCTAAGTTCCTGCATAGCTTGGTCAAACTGTGCTTTCCAAGCTTGTACTGTTTGTAAGTTTTCTGGAATATTTCGTTTATCATGTTCATATGACGTACGAAGTTGCATACACTCCATTTCTGTACGGTGCTGCATTGTTTCCACTTCTCGTTTTTGTTTCTGAAGTTCTTCTATTTTTTCTTCTACGCTTTTCATGTTCGCAGCAATCTGCTTACGTGTTTCTTCACTTGCTTTTAACGTATTCACATCTGCAGCTAATTGTTTTCCTTTTTGAACAAGTGCACTATATGTTTCAGCTAATTTTTCCGAATTGTAGCCGCGTTTCACAACTTCTTCTATCACTTGTTCATATTGTAGTCGATAGAAATTCCATTTCTCCTCTACTTGCACATGTAATTTTTCAGCAATGTTCTTCTTATCTCTTAAATTGTTTAACTCTTTTTCATCGATCGCATTACTTTGCTCTGTAGCTTTTTGCGGATGATTCGTACTACCACATACCGGACAAGATTCACCGTCATGTAAATGAAGAGCTAATATACCAGCTTGTTCACTTAACCAGCGGCGCTCCATGTTTTCATATGCACGAACTGCCACTTGCATTTTATTAGTTGCCGCTTCTTTTTCTTGCTCGAATTTTTGTTTTTCTTGCCAAACATCATATGCTTGCTTTAAAACTTTTGCATCTTCTCGCATATTCGTTAGTTCTTCTACTTTAGCTACATATTGCTCAAGTGCTTGTTCTAATTGCTGCAATTCATCAGACATTCTCTGTTTTTGGTTTGTATGCTCTTCTAGTTGTTGATCTAACTTTTGCATACTTTCTTTTAATTTCCCTATTTGAATTTCGGCATTTTGTAAATTCAGCTTTCTCTCAGCTAATGATTCAATGATTGCTTGTAACTCTTCTAATCTTTGAACAAGTTTTTTAGCCTCTTCTCGTTCAGCTTCTTTATTCTTTACTACTTCATACTTCTCCTTAGCAAGTTCAAAGCTGTTCATTATCTGTTCTTGTTTGACAATTATCTGTTTTAACAAACTTTCAACTTTCTGCTCATTTTCCATCGCTTCTTCATACCATTGTTCAAATGGTAATAAGCGCTTTGCTTGTTCCGCACGTTTAAAGGATTTTTCTTTCCTTTCAATTGCTGCACGGTTCTCTTGTAAAGTGTTATATTTCTCATTCTTTTGTTGTAAATCTATAAATTTCTCATTTATAGATTTTGCTGCATGAAAACGTGTTTCTGCATCCTTTAATTGCTTCGTTTGAACATCTTGTTCTACTTGTAATTGCTCAACCTCTGCTTTATACACGGTTGTTTCTTGTTCTAACGCTTCTACTACTTGATGCGTATTTACATGTTCTTGTGCCACTAATGTCTCTAATAATGCTCCATCACGGATTGGTAATTTAAAAACATTACGGAAATAGAGCTCTCTCTCTTTTTGTTTTTCTTGCAAGACATCTTTCCATTGTTTTCTCTTTTGATCAAGTAACTCACGCATTAATTTATAACGATCCGTTTTAAAAATACGACGTAAAATCTCTTCTTTGTTTTCCGTCTCAGATGTTAATAGTTTTCGGAATTCCCCTTGGGGTAACATAACAATTTGGCTAAATTGATGTTTACTTAACCCAATTAAATCTTCCACTTTTTTGTTTACGTCTGTTACATGAAAACGATCGACGGCTGGAACGTTTTCTCCATCAATAACTTCATATAATTCTACTGCATGTCCTGTAATGGTCTTATTCCCTTGTTTTTTATGTCCAAGTTGTCGTTTTATTTCATAGCGTTTCCCTTTTAACTGAAAGGTTAATTCAACACTTGTATAAACATTATCATCAGCAAATTGACTTCGAAGCATGCTCGTATCACTACGTTCTTCTCCACTAGCCTCACCATATAACACATAACAAATCGCATCAAAAATCGTTGTTTTTCCAGCTCCCGTATTCCCAGAAATAGCGAAAATACGATGTTCTCCAAGATCTTCAAAATCGATTACTTCTTTCTGTTTATATGGCCCGAATGCTGTCATAATAAGCTGAATCGGTCTCATCCTCGTTCACCTTCCCGTTCTTGCACTGTTTGTAATACATCTATAAATAGGCGTTCTTTCTCTTCTGATAAATCTAACCCTTTCATTTCTTTATAGAAAGCCTTTAAAAGAGATAAATCATCCGTTTTATGTCTTGAAACCGTTACTTCATTTGTATCTGTGAGTTCTCGCCTTTGCATCGCTCTTTCAACGTGCATTGCATTTGGATATACAGATCGTATTTTCTCCATTGGCTGTAAGACAGGGTTTTCGTCTAATAATTTTACAAATACGTAATCTTCACTTACTGGGTGCTGTAATAATTCATCTATTTTCGCTTCTACTGTTCGCATTTTACGACGTGGTGAAAGTAACCTTTTTTCAATTGCTACTTCACCAGTTTCATTCAGTTCTACAATGTAATAACCTTTTTTATGTTTCTCTTCAGAAATTGAATAGGCAAGTGGTGAACCTGAATATCGAATCGTCTCATTACGTACGAAATGCGCTTGATGTAAATGTCCAAGCGCTGTGTAATGAAACTTATCAAAATAATGACTATTTACATATTCAGCACCACCAATTGAAAGTGGTCGTTCTGCATCACTTGTATTCTCCTCCGCTTCTCCTGAAGAAGTTACAAATGCATGTCCAACAAATACATGTCTAGCTTCTTTATCCATCGTTTCGGAGAGCTCATTCATAAAAATGCGCATCGCATCATCATGAGAACGTACGTCTTCATTTTTCAACACGTGCCTCACTATGCTTGGGTCTGCATACGGTATTAAATGGAAGTGAACCTCTCCATATTCATCATTTAGTACAACAGGTTCATAGGGGAATTGAAATTGACCTGCAATATGTAATCCTTGTTTTTTCATTAAACTACTTCCAAAATGGATACGATCCGGACTATCATGATTACCAGCTACTGCAATAACTGGTGTTTGCAAATCAATAACTATTTTTTGCAGCACATCATTTAATAAATCTACTGCTTCTGTAGGTGGAATTGCTCGATCATATAAATCCCCTGCAATAATTACAGCATCTGGTTTTTCTTCTTCAACAGCCTGTACAAACTGATCTAATACAATCTTTTGGTCTTCAGTCATATACACGCCATGAACAAGCTTACCTAAATGCCAATCCGCTGTATGAAATAACTTCATATTTTTCTACTCCTTTTAATTTACTGATTTTAGTGAAACGAGTTGATAGTTTATTGTAGTTTTTCCGTTCTCCCACTCTAGCTTCAATATCGTTGCACTTCCAATTCTTTCTTCATTTGATTTATATAAAGGCAATATTTCTTGAACTGTAAATAAGTGATAACCATCCAATATTAATTGAAATATATTTTCTTCAATATGTAATCTTACTTCTTTTTCATTTGAAATAATTTTTGTGTGCATCTCAAATTTCATGATAGATACAACCCCTTTTTATAATCTCTACATTTTAATAGTATAGTGGCTATGCAAGATTGACAAGTACATACACAGCAAAGTACACACTTTTCTATTGTTATATGCTTTATGTATTTTATATAAAATACGGTATGTGAAATTTTATATTTTCCCCAAAATAAAAATGCCTATTGTGACATCTTTATTTTTGTATAAAGTCTTTCATTACATAATATAAAACGGTAATTAAGACGATTGCGACGAAAAATGAGAACACTGCGACAATGTAGCCATCTTTATTTAATAAAATACAGAATGAAATAGATATTATAAAAATCGGAAATACGAGACGTACTTTATCCTTCACTTCTTCTGTCGTATCTGTATGATGAAAATACTGCGTTATTCCTATCATTAAAAAAGACAAAATAATAACCGACAATAGTAAAGGTCCTGGCATTCCGATTTCTCCTTTCTCTATTTCTAATTCAGTGTAAAAATTTTTTGTTACAATTGTACGATTTATTTTTTCTTCAAACACACTTTTAAAATTGATAATGAACATTTCACACCTATATAATAGCGCTTTTATCATTATAACTTCAAATAATTACACTTACAGTAATGTTGTAATATTCCCCCTCAGTCTCTGAAATCCTGCAAAGATAACTCGTCAAAATATGCAGTGACCAAATTAATATTTACCGTCAACTTTTGACAAAATTTATAAAGGACATTTCAGTACATATCAAGAATTAAGAATAAGAAGATATGTAAGGGAGGATGCATTATGACTGAACAAGTTTTATTTTCTGTTAGTGAAAACGGCGTTGCTACAATTACTTTAAACCGTCCAAAAGCACTTAATTCTTTATCTTATGACATGTTACAACCTATCGGACAAAAACTTAAAGAGTGGGAACACGATGAGCGTATTGCACTTATCGTGTTAAAAGGAGCTGGCACAAAAGGTTTTTGTGCAGGTGGCGACATTAAAACTCTTTATGAAGCGCGTTCCAATGAAGTGGCATTGCAACATGCAGAACGTTTTTTTGAAGAAGAGTATGAAATTGATACATATATTTATCAATATACAAAACCGATTATTGCTTGTTTAGATGGAATTGTAATGGGCGGTGGTGTCGGTCTTACAAATGGTGCGAAGTATCGCATTGTAACTGAGCGTACGAAATGGGCAATGCCAGAGATGAATATCGGCTTCTTCCCAGACGTCGGAGCTGCATATTTCTTAAATAAAGCACCTGGATATACAGGACGCTTCGTTGCTTTAACAGCATCTATTTTAAAAGCTTCTGACGTATTATTTATTAATGCTGCTGATTACTTTATGACATCTGATTCATTACCAGAGTTTCTTACTGAACTTGAAAGTGTAAATTGGCATAAAGAAGATGATGTACATACTAATTTAAAAGAAGTTATTCGTACATTTGCAACTGCTCCAAACTTAGAAAGCGAGCTTGCTCCTTCATTAGAAGTAATCAATTCACATTTTGCTTTCGATACAATTGAAGAAATCATCCATTCATTGGAGAAAGATAAAAGTTCCTTTGCTCTAAAAACGAAAGAAACACTGTTATCAAAATCCCCTATTTCACTAAAAGTAACATTAAAACAGTTTATTGATGGAAAAGATAAATCCGTTGAAGAATGTTTCGCTACGGACCTTATACTTGCTAAAAATTTCATGAGACATGAAGATTTCTTCGAGGGAGTACGCTCCGTTGTCGTTGATAAAGATCAAAATCCGAATTATAAATATAAACAGTTAAGTGACGTTTCAGAAGAAGATGTGAATCGTTTCTTTAACTTACTTAATGCATAAAATGAAATTGTCATGAGGGGAGGTTTTGTTCATCCCCCACCTAACTTCTTTTCTTCAGCTAAATCTTGTGCGGTGAAAATCTTACTACCCGCAAATAGCGGTATAAAATCGAGGCTATATAGTAGTGTAATTACAGCTACTATATAGCCTTTTTTATTTAATTATTTTTAACAAAATTTAATTTTATTAAATCCATTTTTGTGCTACACTGATTTTAATCAAATATTCTAAAAATAAAAAGGAGGGACGGCTATGATAGAAAATTATCTTCTTTTCATCATTATGTCTATTTGCCTCATCATTTTACCTGGTCCAGATACAGCAATGGCTACGAAAAATACATTGGTTGCTGGTAAAGTCGGTGGAGTGAAAACAGTGTTTGGTACATGTATTGCACTATTAATTCATACTTTAGCTGCTGTAATTGGTCTTTCTGCACTTATTGTAAAGTCAGCTCTTTTATTTTCTATTTTCAAGTACGTTGGGGCTCTCTATTTAATATATATCGGTATTAAAGCCCTTTTAGCAGTAAGAAACAAAGAAAACTTAGATACAAATAATCTATCTTTGAATAATGAAAACGAACATACTTCTTGCTTTCGCCAAGGATTTCTTACAAATTTATTAAATCCTAAAGTAGCAGTCTTCTTTTTAACTTTTTTACCACAATTTTTAAATCCAAATCATAATACATTTATTCAACTTCTTGTAATGGGCCTTACTTACCTCGTTTTAACAGTCATTTGGTTTGCATTTTATATATTTTTAATTGATAAAATTAGTGCTTTTATGAAAAAACCGAAGACGCAACGTTATATTCAAGGGCTAACAGGAGTCGTCCTAATTGGATTTGGTATTAAACTAGCTTTTGAAAAAAATAATTAACAAGACGAAAACCACCACTATTAATAGTGGTGGTTTTCATCTAATAACTGATTTGGTTGTTTACTCTATATTAAAACCAGCGCTCAGTTACAACTTTTTTACGTGTATAGAATTGAACGCCATCTGTGCCATTTGTACCTAAATCACCAAAGAATGAAGCTTTATTTCCTGCAAATGCGAAGAATGCCATTGGTGCTGGAACGTTTACGTTTACACCAATCATACCAGCATCGATGTTATCACGGAATGTTTGTGCATGTTTACCATTTGACGTATAAATAACCGCACCATTTGCAAATTTAGATTGATTTGTTAGTTTAATACCTTCTTCTAAATCTTTAACACGTACAATACTTAATACTGGAGCAAAAATTTCTTCTTGCCAAATTTTCATTTCTTGATTCACGCCATCAAAGATTGTCGCACCTACAAAGTAACCTTCTCCAACTTCTTCATTAATTTTACGGCCATCTACTAATAAAGTTGCCCCATCTGCTACACCGCTATTAATATAGCCTAAAACGCGCTCTTTATGAGATTCACGGATTAATGGTCCAACATAGTTATCTTCGTTAAAGCCATCGCCTACTTTTAATTTTTTCGTTTCTGCTACTAATACATCAATAAATTCATCAGCAATTTCATCCACTACTGCTACTACTGAGCATGCCATGCAGCGCTCTCCACTACTTGCAAATGCAGATCCAATTACACCTTGTACTGTTTTCTCAAGATTGCAATCTGGCATTACAATCGCATGGTTTTTCGCACCTGCTAACGCTTGTACACGTTTTCCGTGTTTCGTACCTGTTTCATATACGTAACGAGCTACCGGCTCAGAGCCAACGAACGAAACAGCCTGAATATCTTTATTTTCTAAAATGCTATTTACAACATCTTTTCCGCCTTGCACTAAATTTAATACGCCTTTTGGGAAACCTGCTTCATAGAATAATTCTACAAGTCGCTCCGCTAAAAGTGGCGTTCTTTCAGATGTTTTTAATACGAATGTATTACCGCAAGCAATTGCAAGTGGGAACATCCATAACGGAATCATCATCGGGAAGTTAAACGGTGTAATACCAGCAACAACTCCGATTGGGTAGCGCCAAATCGATCCATCAATTCCGCTAGCGATATTCGGAAGTGCTTGACCCATCATTAAATTTGGCGTAGATGTTGCAAGTTCTACCGCTTCAATACCACGCTGTACTTCACCTGTTGCATCCGTTAGCGTCTTACCATTTTCTAGCGTAATGATTTTTGCAAGCTCATCTTTGTTTTCTTGTAATAGCTGTAAATATTTATATAAATTTCTTGAACGATTTGGAACTGGTACTTTAGACCATGTTTCGAATGCTGCTTTTGCCGCTTCAACAGCTTTTTCAACATCTTCTTTTGGAGATAGTGGAACGTAAGCGATAATTTTTCCAGTCGCTGGATTTGGAACTGCTTCTACTTCCGTACCTGTCGATTCAACCCACTCACCGTTAATGTGATTTTTTACTCGTTTAATTTCAGTTGTAATCATTGTATTCTCTCCTTTGTATAATTTATTTTTGATTAGAAATTAATTGCTCGCTAACTTTCTTATATAAAGCAGCCATATCATTTTCACCATATCCAGCTTGACTCGCTTCGTCATATACGTTTAATAACATTTCGCTTACCGGTAAATGGAGTTCGCTTTCCTTAGCTAAGTCAACTGCAAATCCTAAATCTTTCTTCAATAAGTTCACAGTAAATCCTGGATCGTAGTTTTCAGGTGCTATAAAACTTTTATAATTACGTTCATAAATTCTACTTTGACCGTAACTTACATTTAAAATATCAAACATTTTATCTAAATCCATATTGTTCTTTTTCGCTAATGTTAAAGCTTCACTCACACCAGCTGTATAAAAACCAATTAATAAGTTATTAATTAACTTAACAGTTGTACCACTATCAATCTGCTCACTAACGTGGAAAATGTTCGCGCCTAGTACGCCCATGATAGATTCCGTTTTCTCATATACGTCTTTTGATCCACCAACCATAAACGTTAATGTACGGTTTTCGGCTCCGATTACACCACCGCTCACAGGTGCTGCTAAAAAGTCTACTTTCTTTTCCTTTGCAGCTTCCTCTAACTGTTTATTTAACTGCGGCGATACCGTACTTGTATCAATGAAAACTACATTCGAGTGACCATTTTCAAATAATCCTTCTGCTCCAAAATATACCGCTTCAACAGCGCGAGGTGAAGGTAAACTTGTAAAAACTACATCACATGTTTCTGCTAGTTTTGAGATTGATAGACCGATAATTCCGCCTTCTTTTTCAAAGGACGCTTCCGCCTCTTTATTTAAGTCCACGCCATATACTGTGTAACCTGATTTAACTAGATTTTTTGACATTGGAAGGCCCATGTTACCTAAACCGATAAAACCAATCTTTTTCATATCGCTTTCCTCCTATTTACACAATATATTTCCCGCGATTTATAATAGCTTTCGCAATTGCTCTCTTCTTCGTAAATACGTTCGTGTATAAAGGCACTAATAATTGACGGATTTCAGCTAAAATCACATGTCTATCTTGTTCTTCTGTAACAGCCGCTGAAAGTACAGAAATCGCCGCTTCTTCTACTTTACGGTATCCTTCTTCACAAATAACATCCGTTATTAGTTGCTTCGTACGTTCTTTTTCCTCTCCATTTTTACGTACCGCTTTTCTCGTACGTAAAAACGCTGATTCCATGACGTACACGTCCGTCAACATATTTGAAATTACACGTGAATATTCTTGTTCTTGGTCAATTTTTATGCCTGGAGTTTTAGAGAGCGTTTTCAAAGATTGTTTCAACAATTTTTTCGCTAATAAAATGTAACGATGGTTTCTTTCTACATTTGCTACATCACTTTCTACTTCAGTATCTTCTAATTGTTCGATTTGCTTCATTAGCATTTTAGCAACTGTTAATCTATTAATTTCGTTCGTTCCTTCAAAAATACGACTAATTCTAGCATCACGATATAATCGTTCTACCTCATACTCTTGCATATAACCGTAACCACCATGAATTTGTACAGCTTCATCTACGATATAAGCAAGTGTTTCAGAAGCATTTACTTTATTCAGTGCACATTCAATTGCAAATTGGGACATTTTCTTCATAAGATCTTCATCGCTCTCATGAATTGCTTCATCGATTACACCTGCCGTACGATAAGCTGCACTTTCGGCTCCATATGTAGCAATGATCATATTTGCAATTTTCTCTTGAATCATCGTAAAGTCTACTAATTCCGTTTGGAACTGTTTTCGCTCTTTTCCATATTGAACCGACAAACCAATTGCTTGTTTTGCTGTTCCAATATTTCCAAAAGCAAGTTTAAGTCTAGCAAAGTTAAGAATATTAAGGGCTACGTGATGCCCTTTCCCAACTTCCCCTAAAACATTTTCAGCAGGGATGACAACATCTTCTAAAATAAGAGTCGCTGTTGAAGAACCTTTAATCCCCATTTTCTTTTCTTCTAATCCAATAGATACACCTTCACATGTTCTTTCGACAATAAACGCTGTCATTCCTTTATTTGTCTTCGCAAAAACAACGTATACATCTGCCATATGAGCATTTGTAATCCATTGCTTCTCACCATTTAACTTCCAAGCTGTTCCCTCTTCATTCAATACGGCGCTTGTTTTTGCACTTAATGCATCCGAACCAGCATTTGGCTCTGTTAAAGCATAAGCCCCAATCCATTCTCCCGATGCGATTTTCGGTAAATATTTTTCTTTTTGCTCTTTCGTTCCATAATATATGTAAGGCAATGTACCGACACCAGCGTGTATATTAAAAGAAACGCTAAACGCACCAGCGTAACCCATTTTCTCTGCTACAAGACCTGAGACAGCCTTTCCTAACTCGAACCCGCCATAATCTTCTGGTACCTCAATGCCTAATAATCCAAGTTCCCCAGCTTTCTCAAATAATTGACGAGAAACTTTATAGTTATGTTGTTCAATATTCTCCATTTGTGGAACAATTTCTTGTTTAACGAATTGTTCTGTCGTTTTTGCGATTAAATCTTCATCACCTGAAAAATCTTCTGGTGTAAAGTAAGTATGATTTATATCTTTATTAAGTGAAAAAAATTCATCCCATGGTAACTTCGTTTTCTCCATATGTATCCCCCTATCATTCGGCTTTCATAGCTTTTTGCTTATGCTCGTCTACGATGAGTGGAATATCTTTTTTGAAAATAGAAGGCGATGATTTTTCACATCAAGCATTTTATTTTGCCAAAGATGTATTTTCATCGCCTTCGCTGCTTTATCTATTGATCTTCTGATAATACTGTTTTTGCAATACCAGTATCTAACTCTTCAAAGTCATGATATGAAATTGTTTCGTATAATTCACTTCTCGTTTGCATATTAGAAAGTGCATCTTTTTGAGAACCTGTTTCTTTAATTAAAGCAAACACATTTTCATACGCTTTCGCTGCAACGCGAAGTGAAGTTACAGGATAAATAACCATTTGGAAACCCATATTCGCAAATTCCTCTGCACTATAATATGGAGTTTTTCCGAATTCAGTCATATTCGCAAGCAAAGGTGCATTTACCTTGCTATTAAATAGACGGAATTCTTCCTCTGATTGAAGCGCTTCAGGGAAAATTGCGTCTGCACCTGCTTTTACATATGCATTTGCTCTTTCAATTGCTTCATCTAATCCTTCAACGCCACGAGCATCAGTACGTGCTACAATGTATAAGCTCGGTGCAACTTCTTTAATCGCTTTAATTTTTTGAACCAATTCTTCTGTAGTAACAAGTTTCTTACCATTTAAATGTCCACATTTTTTTGGTAATTGCTGATCTTCAATTTGGACAGCTGCTACTTTCGCTTCCACCATTTCTACAGCTGTTCTCGCCACATTTAGTACACCACCAAATCCTGTATCAATGTCAACAAGAACAGGTAAGTCTGTAGCTCTTACTAAATCTCTTGCTCTCTCAGCCACTTCAGTAGACGTCACGATACCTAAATCTGGTAAGCCTTTACTTGCAGTATAAGCAGCTCCTGATAAATAAAGAGCTGAAAAACCTGTATTTTTCGCAACAAGAGCTGCCATTGCATCATGAGCACCTGGAATTTGCAAAATTTCATTTGCTTCTACTAAAGCTCGGAATCGATTCGCAAGCTCCTCTTGTGTTGACTGCTTTTTCACAACCCAAGCCATTCTAAATTCCCCCCTATTATTAAATTAAGAATAGATCTACAAATTCGTTTACATTCATATTTTCTAGTTTTTCTTCATTTAAACAAACTTCATGAATTTGTTCTTGTTGCTTACTAGAATAATGACCTGCCATATTTGCAGTGAATTTTTGAACAACTTTTGGAATTGCTTCGTCTCTACGGAAGCGGTGACCAAGCGGATATTCACATTCCACATTTTCTGTTACTGTGCCATCTTTAAAGTGAACTTGAACAGCGTTGGCGATTGAGCGCTTGTTCGGGTCAAGGTAATCTAAACTGTACTGTTTGTTTTCAACAACAACCATCTTATTACGTAATTCATCTACACGTGGATCGTTTGCTACTGCATCTTCATAATCGTCTGCAACGATATCTCCTTTTAATAAACCAATTGCCGTAATGTATTGTAAGCAATGATCACGATCAGCTGGGTTATTTAATGGACCTTCTTTATCAATAATACGAATTGCTGATTCATGAGTTGTAATTGTAATACGGTCAATTTCATCTAATCTCTCTTTAATTTCCGGATGCAACTTCACTGCACATTCTGCAGCCGTTTGTGCATGGAATTCTGCTGGATATGACACTTTAAATAATACATTTTCCATTACATATGACTCTAGTGGTCTTGCTAATTTTAATTCTTGTTTATTGAATAATACATCTTGGAATCCCCATCCTGGCGCAGATAATGCTGTTGGATAACCCATTTCACCTTTTAGAGCAGTCATTGCAAGATGAACACCGCGGCTCGTTGCGTCACCTGCAGCCCATGATTTACGTGAGCCCGTATTTGGAGCATGACGATATGTACGAAGACTAGAATTATCAATCCACGCATGTGATAATGCATTAAAGATTTCTTCACGTGTTCCGCCAAGCATTTTCGCAACTACTGCAGTTGTTGCTACTTTTACATATAATACATGGTCAAGACCAACTCTGTTTAAGCTGTTTTCTAAAGCAAGCACGCCTTGAATTTCATGTGCTTTAATCATCATTTCTAATACTTCACGTACTTTTAAAGCTTCTTTTCCTTCTGAAATACGAACACGGCTAATATAATCTGCAACTGCTAAAATTCCGCCTAGGTTATCAGATGGATGTCCCCACTCTGCTGCAAGCCAAGTATCGTTATAGTCTAACCAACGGATCATACATCCGATATTAAATGCACCTTTTACTGGATCTAGTACATAAGACGTACCTGGTACACGTGTACCATTTGGCACGATTGTTCCTGGCACAACTGGTCCTAGTAATTTCGTACATTCCGGATATTGCAGTGCTAAAATTCCACATCCAAGTGTATCAAGTAATACGTAACGAGCTGTACTGAATGCTTCTGCACTAGTAACCTCTTTATTTAATACATAATCCGTAATCTCTTCTAATAATGCATCTTTTTGCTTAATTTCATTTGTTTTAATCATGCTATTCTTCCCTTTCTGTCGAAAATTCGTTATTATTAATGATGGGTGTCGGTCAAACACCCATCTGGCGGGCGGCGCTAACAACTCCCCAGTTGTTCTTATTTACTAAGTACATGTCGCTCGCCAATATAATTTACACGAGGACGGAACAAACGATTATTTGCATGTTGCTCAATAACGTGCGCACATAATCCCACTGTTCTAGAGCTAAAGAAGATTGGTGTGTAAAGTTGAATTGGAATACCTAGCATCCAATATACTGGAGCTGCATAATAATCAAGATTTGGATAAATTCCTTTTTCTTTTTCCATAATCTTTTCTCCAGCTTCACACATTTCATATAGTGTATAATCACCTTTTACATCACATAACTGTTTTAAAGCTTCCTTCATCATAAGTGCTCTTGGATCCATCTTCTTCATATAAACACGGTGTCCAAAGCCCATAATTTTTTCTTTGTTATATAGTTTCTTCTGTAATAACTCTTCAAATTTCTCAACATTACCAGCTTCTAAAAGCATGTACATAACCGCTTCATTTGCACCGCCATGTAAACTTCCTTTTAAAGATGCAACTGCACCTGTTAAAGCACCGTATAAATCTGATTGTGTTGATGCAATAACGCGAGCTGTAAATGTAGAGTTTGGCATTTCATGCTCACTATATAAAACAAGGGAACGATCAAAGATCTTTTCCTCAAGTTCAGTTGGTTTTTTACCAGTTAACATATAGAAGAAATTCGCACTATAAGATAATTCTTTAAGAGGTTCAATTGGCTCCTCATTATTTAAAATATGATAGCTATTCGCTACAATGTTTGGCACTTTACTTAACAGCTTGTACCCTCGGCTTTTATTCACTTCTAACGAGCGGTTTTCGATATCATTATCGTAACCAGCTAACGCTGACACACCTGTACGTAATCCATCCATGGGATGCGTCTCTTTAGGCAATGCCTTTAGTACGTTGAATACACCTTCTGGTACTGCATATTCTTCTTTTAATTTCTTTTCAAGTGTTACTTTTTCATCTTCATTCGGTAGGTGTTCCTCCAATAAAAGGTGCACAATGTCTAAATACTCTTTTGTTTTTGAGAGTTCGATTAAGTCATACCCTTGAATTACAATTTCACCTTTTACTGTGTCAAGAAACGAGATTTTCGTCTCCGCTGCCACTATACCATCTAATCCCGGGGAAAATTTCTCTTCAGCTTTCATCATTATTTCCTCCAATCCTAATAGATCTTCGTGCACATAACTGTAAGCCTTTACAATATTGTGAAACTACATTTCTATTTCAATGTATCAGAGTTTTTAGAAGATTTCAATTTATTTTATAATGATAAGTTTCCTACACTTTTCTTACTGTAACAATACAATTTTTTGAAAATAATTCTTATATTTTATAAAGAAAGGATAGACTTCTTTGCGTATTTTCAAAAACAAGATATAAAGATTTTTCATATAACACCGCCAAATATACAATTATTCTAATTTTATTTGAGAAATAGAAAAAACGAGCTGTACATAAATACAGCTCGTTACTATATGATATTTATTTCACTATCTCTTAAATATAATTTTTATATAAAACTTATTCATTTTTAATAAAGTTATTATTTTACATAATTAAATTGAATTTCTTCCATTTCCTCATGATAACTTACAAATAAATCATAGTTTTGAAAATACCAAAGATCATCAGAATCTACAAAAAATATAATACCTTCCTTCTCAACTGACACTATTTCGCCATCGGGTTTCTCAGCAACAACCCCTAAAGAATATCCGGGCTGAATTGAACTATCCCCTCCGTACCTTACAGTAAAACGTACAGATTCACCGTGCTTTATACGTAATTCTTCCTGGAACCATTGCAGAGCTTTACGATCAATTGAAATTCTCATCTTTATTCCTCCAGTTTACGCAAACTCTTTTTTTCCTAATCGTTGTTTTACAAAGAAGACGAAAATAATTAAGGCTATCAATGCTGAAATTGCACTCCCTGAAAATAAAATACGATAACCAAACATTTGTGAAACAACTCCAAGTAAAATAGCACCTAACCCGATTCCTAAATCAAACGCTGTAAAAAATGAAGCATTTGCAACTCCTCTTTTACTCGGATCGACAATTGTAAGCATTGCCGCTTGCAAAGCTGGCTGCGCTGAACCAAATCCAATACCGTATAATGTTGCTGCGATAATTACACCTATCAAACCATTTGAGATAGTTAAAACAACTATAGCTAAAATAGTAATACATAATGCTGGAAGTATAATGAATACTTCTCCATACTTATCTAATAGTTTCCCTGAAATTGGTCTTACAATTGTTAATACAATTGCATATACAAGAAAGAAAGTTCCCGGGTTTACATGAATTGATGATGCAAATAACGGTAAAAAGGTTGTTATTCCTCCATATGCAAACGATAAAAAGAATACTACAATCGTGATTGTTAATACGGATTTCTCAAATAGCTGAATTTTCCCTTTTTCTTTTTGTGGCGTAAATGGGATCTTCGTTATTATTGATAATACAACTGCCATAAAAGATAACAACGTCGCTAATAAAAATAGACCATCAAATGAATAATTTTGCACAACCCATAATCCAATCATAGGTCCAATCGCCATTGCAATTGTCATCGCCATCCCGTACCAACCCATACCTTCACCGCGGCGTGAATCTGGAATAATATCCGTTATTGCTGTTCCAACAGCTGTTGTAGAAACAGCCCATGTTACTCCGTGAATAACACGTAAAACAGCTAAAAGGACAATAGTCGATGCTATATTATAGGAATACATCGTTAAGCCAAAAAAGATGAGTCCGAAAATAATAAAGGATCTTCTACCATATTGATCTAACATTCCTCCAATAATCGGTCGTATTACAACAGCAGCTATTGTAAACATCCCCATCATAAGTCCAACTTGCGATTCATTGCCACCTATCTCTTTAATAAAGAGCGGGAGCGTTGGAACAAGTAAATAAAATCCTGTAAATAAAAATAACATTGCGAAAGTCATTTGAATAAATGATTTCGTCCATAATCTTTCCATAAAAATACCTCCATACACTCGTAAAATATTACGATTAACACCCTCATTGTATATTTTTTTTATCTCTTTTCCCTCCGTAAATAGACGTATCTTTTCATATTAAATAGTCCACCATCAGCTTACATTAGTCTTAAGACTTTGTACGCATATTTTAAACGAAAGTCCTATATATGTACCTTTATACGTGTGAAAAGAATATACTAATTTATTATCACAACTTAGGAGTGATTATTTTATGTGGGTATTATCATCAAGAGTAACTGTCGCGGTTCCTTCGATACCCGAAATACATGCCCCCGCCGTTCATACAGCAAGTTCCGATGTCGGCATTGAACTTCCAGCAATTTGGCAACAATACCAATCACCAGGTCAAGCTACCCCTTCATTTTGGCATCATGGTGCCCATCCAAGTAGCACTACCTTTTATCATCCTAGCCACGCTCCACTACCTCAGGCTCAAGTCTTTTATCATTTCCCATCAATTTATTTTCAAAATTTTTATGGTACGTTTAACATTTAAAACACATCATTTCATAGCTACTACATTTAAACGAAAAAAGCACTTAAGATTGTAATTTTCACAAATCTTAAGTGCTTTTTAATATTTTTTATAAATTTTTCTTATTGCCCATTATTAGCAGGGGTCTCTCCTGCATTACCGCCAGTCTCTGGTTGTGTGGTCGCTGGTGGAGTTGTATTTCCTTGACCTCCTCCGTTATTTGCTGGAGGTGTCGTATTTCCTTGACCTCCTCCATTATTTGCTGGAGGTGTCGTATTTCCTTGACCTCCTCCGTTATTTGCTGGAGGTGTCGTTCCTTGGCCATTTCCATTATTTTGTTCTTCTTGTTTCTTTTGCTCTTCTAGTTTCTTTTGTTCTTCTTGCTTCTTAAGTTCCTCTTGTTTCTTTTGTTCTTCTTGTTTTTTCAGTTCTTCTTGTTTCTTTAATTCTTCTTGCTTTTTCCCTTCTTCAGTTTTTTGCTGTTGATCTTGTTTTGGTTGCTCCGTTGTATCCGGTACGCTAGTATTTGGCGATGAATCACGTTTTTCACCTTTTATACGTAGCTCACTACCTTCTTGAATAACACTACTTGGCATTTTAAAGCGTGATTTATCTGTAGCCATTTCGCTCATCATTTCTTTAAAGATCAACTGTGCAATTTTCGTATTTTTACTACTAATATACTCGTCTTTACCATCTTTCATATACCCAGTCCATACTGCCATCGTATATTGCGGTGTATATCCAGCGAACCAACTATCACGAGTTGCACTTTCTGGAATTTTATATTGAGCTAATTGCTTTGATGAATAGTTTGTCGTACCCGTTTTACCAGCTACATCTAAAGAGCCTACATTTGCCGATGTACCAGTACCTGATGTAACTACAGAACGAAGCATATCAGTAATCATGTATGCGGTAGAATCTGTCATAACTTGTTTTGGTTTTTGTCCAAAACTTTGTGACTTACCGTCTGGATAAACGACTTTCTTAACAAAATGCGGTTTCGTATATTTACCTTCATTACCAAATGCCGCATAAGCACCCGCTATTTCAGTTGGCGATACTTCATTTGTACCAATCGCTGTCGATTCTGTCGGTGCTGTATTAAATGTAATACCTAGTTTCTCAGAGAATTCTTTCGATTTACTAATCCCTACTTCTTTTGCAGTTTTAATTGCAGGAATATTACGCGACATTTTTAATGCTTCACGCATTGTAATTGGACCCATATGACTTCTATCTGCATTTCGTACTTCTTGTCCCGTTGAATACTTAAATGGAGAGTCATCAATTTGATGGTACGTAGCCCATTTTAAATATTCAATTGCAGGAGCGTAGTCGAAAATCGGCTTCATCGTTGAACCAGCTGCACGATCTAATTCAATTGCCATATTATGCCCTTTAAATACAGCTTTATTTTCTCCACGGCCACTACCTATAGCACGAACTTCTCCTGTTTTCGTATCCATAAATGTGAATGCACCTTGGAATTTATCGTTCGGATAATCAATGATATTATTATTTAAAATATTATCAGCAAGTTTCTGTGCTTTCGGATCTAACGTTGTATAAATTTCTAAACCGTCAGAACCGATATTAGCATCTGGTAATTCTTTTTCTACTTCTTTCACAACTGCATCCATAAATGCAGGGTATGGCATTGTTTGTAGTTGAGCTGCAGGCTTAAGCCCCTTTTCTACGTCAACTTTTGATGCTTCTTCCATTTCCTGTTTTGTTATATATCCATGTCGGTTCATTAAACTTAGAACAACATTTCTTCTTTCTGTTGCTTTTTGAACATTTTCTTTTTTCGTTGGATCATAGTTATTCGGTGCTTTCGGTAAACCTGCAAGCATCGCAACTTCTGGTAATGTTAAGTCCTTCAATTCTTTACCATAGTAGTTTTGTGCTGCTGTTGCGATCCCATATGAACGGTTTCCTAAGTTAATTTTATTTAAGTACATCTCTAATATTTCATGTTTTGAATACTGTTGTTCTAGCTTATAAGCTAAATATATTTCTTGCGCCTTACGCTTTGGTGTTTTGTCCATTGATAAGAAGTAGTTTTTTATAACTTGCTGTGTTATCGTACTTCCACCTTGAGAACCATAATCCCCTTTAAGACTTACTAGAACAGCACGGGCAGTACCTTTAAAATCTACTCCGCTATGCTCATAAAAACGTGAATCTTCTGTCGCTAAAAATGCATTTTCTACTAATTTAGGTATTTGCTCATACGTAACATTCGTCCTTTTTTCTTTTCCATATTCATATACCAAATCCCCGTTTTTATCATAAATTTTTGAGGATAACGGATTAACAAGTTTTGCTTTCTCAAGTTTTGGTGCATCCTTAATCATTACGAAAAAGGTAGCAACCCCCGCCACTAAACCAACAATACCAAGTAATAAACAAGTGATTAAAAACTTGCGAAAGAATGATGTTTTACCTTTTGGCTTTTGTGTTTTAGAAGCTGGTTGTTTTTTCTTTTTAACTTGTCGTCGTTCCTCTCGAGAACGATAATTTTCTGACATGTTACTTTCTCCTGCCTTTCAATTCTCCCGTTGATTTACTTAAAAATATTGAGGTCACTTTCTAAAATAAATTTGATTAAGAAAGTATATTGACCTGGAGCATTCAATATTTTCCCAATTCACAGATTATAAATTTTAGAATACTTCTTATACAAACTATTTTCACTTCTATTTTTCCTAATAACGCTGCCCCTTGAAGCATAGAATGTAAAAAGTGAATTTTTAATACCTCGTATAAATAATATACCTTTTTTTCAAATGGTCAATATTTTCTTATTTATAAATCAAAGGTGAAATAAAAATAGCACAACGATATGTACTTCGTGTGAACTTCCTTATAATTACGTATAACAAACATTTAATATATTGCATATAAGTATAATACCTCTTAAATTATAAGGATTTCAACATCACAACCTCAACATCTACAAAAAAGTATTAAAAATAAAAAGTGAGGAGTTGCGTAATGATGAAGCTATCTCCCGTAATTTCAAAAAATATAGTTGCTGTTGGTTATAATCCTTTTTCTATGATTTTGCGAATCCAATTAAAGAATGGTATGTACGATTTCTTTAATGTACCAGAAAGTATTTATACTGGCCTATTACATGCACAATCTAAAAGTTATTATCATAATACTTACATTAAAAATTCTTTCCGCCATACAAAAATCTAAACTTAACACCCACTAAAAAAGAAAGGAGGTTAATCCTCCTTTCTTTTAAAAACATTTTGCAGATGAATTATCTTCGATTCCTCTTATTAATTTCATCATATGCTTGAATTTGTTTTTTCAAACGCCGATCAGCTTTTTTATCATGCACTACAAGAATTGCATGTATAACTCCTGGAACCCAAAATATTAATGTTAATATGAAATTTATGATTGCCTGAATTGGTTTTCCACAAAATAATACAGCAACAGGTGGAAGAAGAATTGCTAATAAATACATCATCCCTTGAAAACTCCTTATTTTGTATTTTATATATCACTTTTCAAAATATACGCAAAAAAACCTACTACCATTTTAATCTTAACCTACCTCTAAAATCAATGTATCTCCTTCTATTTAAATAAGTATTTCAGACTTTTTATTGTTTTCTAGCCTATTTTCTTCCTCTATTGCAGTTACTCCAATTGCAGAAATTAACGTTCCTATCGCTTGTATCCAAATACCAATGAGTGCAATGATTCTCTCATCCTTCTTATCAAAAATACTATCTTCATTTTCTCTCTCATCTTTCAATACATTTGAAACACCTTGATACGCTTGTAATCCAGCCCCTAAACTTTGCATGGAGTTACCCAGTATAATAATTTTCTGTAATACATTTATATCCAACAAAGCTGCTTCTACTCCTAAAAAAGCACCGATCGATTGTAAACTGTTCCCTGTAATGATAAGATAATCATTTTCTTTCAATTGTTCATTTATATTAAAATATGTTCCTATTACATTTGATATATTGCCTAATGCTAATAACTCAATTCCTATTTGATCAAGTAATTTACTTTGATTCTCTAAGCCTATATTTTGATTTTCTCTTTTTTCTTCCCCATCATCATAATTGCTCGCAATGATTTGTAATATATATCCGAGGGCTTGTAATGAGCTTCCTACAATAACAAGATCCGATTCAACTTTCTCTTCTCCAATAAATCCTCTTGTCGTTCCAATAGCAGCTGTAAGATTCCCTCCCACTTGAAACCATGCCCCTGTCACTTTTAAACTGCTTGGATTCATTTTTATCACCTATTTAAATATTTTCTAAAGCTTTCAAAACAAACAAATCTCACCCTTAATCTTTTATTTTATTTTTTAGATGTAATTTTGTGAATGATATAATGTGCTACTAATATAAAAGCACCTTAAAGGTGCTTTTTATATGCATGCTGGGCATGTCAATGAATCTCCATTTTTATCTATTGTTATATTCAATATATATTCAATTGCTTTATATTACATTTTCGAATTCTTGAGCCGTAATTTTCCAAAGTTGTGCATTTTGATTTACAATCGATGCATTATTTATTATCATATCGGGAGCTGTATGTGTATTAAGTATATAATTTGCCCAATTGTTAACTTGCTGAGAATCTGAAACATCAATTACTTGGAAATCATGTATTTTACTGTACTGTTTTTTTAGTTCTTCAATTTTATCTTTTGAACGTCCACAACCATATATGTTCCACCCTAATTCATGAAATCGATCAACCATCGCACGCCCTAACCCTTGTGTCACGCCTGTAATAATTACAGATTTACTAATTTCTTTTCGCTTCATTTCTCTCATCCTCCTTTCCTATATCTTACTCTCTTCATTTTTATTCAGCGATTTACTATAGTATCAACTCAACTCATACTTTAGTAATGGTTTTGATATTGTATACATAAACCAAAAAAGTAACCATCATGGTTACTTTTTGCTATATATCTAAAAATTCATTGTTTATTTCATTATTGTTTTTACATTTCAACTTCTCTTTTCCACATTTCTCACACTGGTAAATATAAACTACACCTAATGTACCTTTTTTAAAATCCTCATTATCCTGCATCTTAATAAAAACATATTTATGTTTACAATGCGATTCACCCAAATAATTTTTAAACCACTTTTTCAACACAACACATTCCACCTCGTATATTAATATTTAAGCCCTATCTCAGGCTTAGTTTTACTCTCTAATAAGAGTCCAGTAATAAAGAAAATACTTGGACGTCTCAAGATATTTCTAGATAATGGTCT
>NZ_JAKUFX010000095.1:0-23158 GCF_022663635.1 Bacillus cereus group sp. BfR-BA-01356
ATCTAGCTTAATATACATACTAACCACCTCAGAGTCAGTATGGAGAATCCAATTGAAAATGTACATATTTATTCAAGCGTTAATGTACATATTTAAGTTAGCATTTATAATTATACCGTGAACGATTTAAAACGAGATAATCAGGAAGACGATTTCGGTAAACATATTAAAGTACAATTTCTTTGGGATTGGGATCCAGCTAAAAGTCCTGTATACGAAACAACTCTTGCAGAATTAAAATCACAAAATCCGGAAGTCACGTCTCATAAAGTATTCCTTGCAAAATGGGCAGAGACGGGTGGATTAAAGGCGGGTAAGATGGATTGGTTCTGGATAAAGTTTATCTTCGAAGATAATAATATGGATCAGAATATGTTCCAGGGAGATAGTATTGCGATGAAAATGGAATTCCAAGCGAATCAAACAGAAGGACAAGAAAGATAATATTGCAAGACCCATATATAGAAAATCTAAGACTTCTAAGACCTAACATTTTAGAAGTCTTACTTTCATATTTCAAATCGGAGTAATATTTATGAAAAAAGAGTAAACTGTAATCATACCAGGTTTTTATCTGTTAAAAAAACTTTGCAGCAGAACCCAGCACTTTATCTTGGTTCTTATTTTCATTTACCTTAGGCTTTGTCTCATATAGATTGTTTAATACACGATTATACTCATTTCTTGTAATTTCTTTATTATACAACTGAATTAATAAATCTTTATGCTCTTTTGAAAAGGCCATTTTATCAAAAAACTTAGGATACATAGTACCATTCTCTCCGCTTCATGTTGGGTTTTATATGATAAACTAGAAGTAGAAAAACCCATCTCTATATAGAATAGGGCTGGGTTTTTCAGTTACTATTTTAGACGTCGTTGTATAGTATAAATATTGGCTGAGTATTAAATTATAACATAAAAGTTATACCCTTAGTTATTTTTCTAAGGGGGGTCAGGTACCGGCAAATGTGTGAACGTCCTGTCCGTGGGCTTTAGAATCGAATCGTGGAGATTGCATGTTTATATACAAGCTGTTGTTTCCCCTCATATTCTATTAAAATAGAAAAAGTATCATATCCTCTTATTATTCCTTTTATATGTAGTCCTTTTAACAGGATTAACGTGATATCCTTCTTCTTTTGAAACGCTTCTTGTAATAAGTGTTCCTGTGAAAATAGTATGTTCTTACCTCTATCCTTTTGAAATGATTGTAATTTCGTTTCCAATGAATTCTCCCCCTATTCTTCTCATACAGTTACTTTGTATGGTTCTAGTTCAGCTAACAGTTGTTTTACACCTTCTGGACTCAACGTCAGCTTTCCACCTACTAGTTTTACATTCCTTGAAGATATTTCTCCTGTGATAGGACAAGTACCATGAGGTGTATATTTTTTTAGAACAATCGCATCTTCTTCTACAAAAAATTCTAAAGCATCGCTTGTTTCCACCTGTAACGTTTTTCTTGTTTCTTTTGGTATTACAATTCGTCCCAAATTATCTACTTTTCGTACAATACCTGTTGCTTTCATAAGCATGCCCTCCTTTTTTTACAAATAGAATATTCCACATATCGCGTAATCGTTTACATTATTTTAAAACTATATATACTATAAAAAAGTTTATCTCAATCTGTAGAAATATTCTCCATGTCTTCTTACGTCCACTGTTGCAGACCTTCTATTCTCTTCATGCTCTCAATCACTTTTTCGTCACTCACTATATAATAAACCTCATTTCCTTTTCGCTCATAGGAAACGATCTTACACTGTTTTAACTTTATTAACTGCTGTGACATTGTAGATTGTGGAACACGTAGTAACTTCTGCAACTCGGATACATTTAATGGACCTTTCGAAATTAATTCTCGAACGATCATCAAACGCATAGGATGTCCAAGCATCCGCAATATATCTGCAGGTCTCTCGTAATACTCAATATCCATATAGAAAGCTTTTGGCATAATCTCTTCCCCTTTTTGGATGAACGTTTTTTATATCTTAATATCATCTATTTGTTCCGCCAATGTTTTATATATGCAAGGGCTTCATCTAAGTATCTATATTCTTATAACTATATTATTCCTCAAAATTCTCCCTATTTCCTCTTTGTATCTTACATTGCTTCCGATGTATTTTACTAAATAACTCATTTACTTCACTCTGTTTTATATTCTCTGGTATTTCTAATGCGCGTCCAAACGTTTTCCTCCAAGAAATTTTTAATACTTTAATTTGCTTCGTAGAGACCGAATTTTGAAGTTTTTCCTTGTTCTGCTGTTCCTTCAGATGCTCCAATTGCAATAGTCTCTTTTTCATACATAAATAATCCTTTGGAATATCTTCTCGCAGACTTAAATCATATAGTAAACTGTTAAAATAGTTCCGCTGTCTTAAGGTAGACTTTCTTCTCCGCATAGAGTGTTCCATCTGTTGCAATAGCTCTGTTAGCTCAACAGTAGAAAAATCCACTTCTATCCACTTCTGAAAAAAACGTGTTTTTTCTAGATAGACCATTACTTGCTCAACAAACGCATCCGTAATAAAAGATTTATCTTCCTCTACAACAACATAGTCCATATCCTGAAGAAGCGTACGAACAATTCCTCGAATATCAATGAGAAACCCCTGTTGTAAAGAGCGTTCTAAATCTGTAAATACCATTCTACCAACAATCCTTTCTTACAACCATGTTGTCTAATTAACATAAAAATTTCAGTACCTATTTTTTTAGTCTAAAAAACACATAATAAATATATAATAATAAATATAATGTAATAATATCAAAACCGGTATTGATAAAATAGTAAAATGACTATATGTTACTCCTATTTATTGTATACTAGGGTTTCTTTGTCCATCCCCTCGAGAAGGGGTAATAGCAAGAAAATTAGTAACAAAACCCTTATAAATAAAGGATTTTAAGTTCTTTTTAAAATAAACGTGTCAAAACGTATACAATGTAATTGACACGTTTCAAATAAGTATAAGTTGTATTTTTGAAATGAAAAACTCTAGATTTTTAGCAATGTCAAAAAGTATACTTTTTGACATTGGGTATAACATCTAAATAACATAGTCTTATTCCACCATTTCGGGGGTTTGGGCAAAAACACCCAATAATAAATATAAAGCCAAGAAAAAAGAAGGGAATTATGATGTACTCTAATTGTTAAGTAGATGAAAATTTCCTCTTTGGTAGAATTATTAAGCTTTGGTTAAAAATACAAATGAAATTGCTATTGGAAATAGATACACCTTTAATCAGATACAAAAAAGTACCTATAAAAGTAGGTACTTTTTTGTATTTGTCATATAGAAATTACACATTAATTCATACTTGAGCCATTTAAAAAAGAAAAGGTGATGGATATCAGACGGATGGATATTCTTACAATTAATAGTTATGTATAATTATATATACATTCCAAACATCTATATCTATTTTGATTTAATTGTTAGTCTAAAAATACAATAACATAATAGATATCAAAATACAGTTTGTATATTAAATATTTTTTATTGTTATAACTTTGAAATTTATAGCAATACCTTTCTTAACGCCCCTGAGGTTTTTTTGATTGCACTATATATATCATTTAAAATTACACTCTGTAGTATTAGATATCCATTAGGAAGAAATTCAGGGAAAGATCCACCTAAATCTGTTTCTATATATTTTGAATATTTTTCCAAAGTATGTGAGTTTAAATCATTATGTTGCATTGAATTACGATATACTTTTAATCGATCTAATGCATAGAATAAGTCAGGGTAATTTGTTTGAAATTCGTTGTAATAATATTTGTTAATTTGATTATTTGTTCCTACTCTTTCAATTACTTCAACCATCGAAGCATTAAGGTTTCTAGTAAAATCACTAAAATTCTTATTATTACTTGCTAACTTTAAGTTGGCAAAATTATGTTCATTAAGGAATTCTCCGTTATCTAACCAACCGATTCCGTAATAGTTCTCCATTTCGATGTCAAGGCTTTTCGCAGACTCTATAATGTTTTTGGTTATTTGTTTTAATTCAGTAGTGCTACTAATAAACTTTACATTGCCACTTGCATTACTTTGTTTAAATAGTTCTGAAGGAACATTATTTACTTTGAAAAATTTATGAGTTATACAACTGGAGTTATTTATTAAGGGTAAATTATATTTGGAAATTTTGTCGATATAACCTGAATTTTTATCAAAAATTACTTTAGCATATTCATAATTTATACTATGTTCTAATTCTAAATTTTTGTATTTTTGACTCAACATAATTATATCAAATACTCTGTTTTTAATGTAAGTCGTTGGATATTTAGAACCGTTAAATCGGATTTTTACATTTAATCTTCTTTTTAAATATCTTTCTAAATCTTTAATCCATTCGTCATTGATTTTATATGCTTCTATCATAGGGATATCAAAATAAATCTGATTGTAGTCATTGTTGAAAAAATTTGAATCTAAAATATCATGGATTTCTTCTTCTTCACTTAGATCAAAATTCTCATTTTCATTTATGTTATTTAAAAACAAATCAATTGTTTTATCTGCAAAAAATTTAATTCCTATTTCTTCTGCACTATATAGTTGAGATTCTAAATAGTCAATTTTTGTATTTTTATCATAAACAACTAATTTACATCTTCCGTCTGGACTTTCCATAACTACAATATACATTTTTATATATTCAGTTTCTTTATTAATTACTTTAACAATTTCAACTAATTCACCTTCATAATCCAGATTGTTTTCAGTAATATATTCTTTCAAAATCTGTTTGATATACCTTCCTTGTATACTATTATTATTGTGTTTATCCAAAATCGGTTCTAATGTGTTTAAGTTTAAAGATTTTGCACTTCTATTAGAAATGTGGTTTCTAGATTTGCTTATGTAACCAGAATAACCATCTACTATTATTGGTAATTCTACCCTTTGTAAAGATTCATACTTATTAGTACTTATGTACTTCCTTCCATCATCTGTGAGCTTGTTTAATTTAGCATCATACATATTATTTCGTTCTAAGTCATAAAACGCATTGTTAATTAATACTTCATCAATAGAAAGCAATTTCGATATCTGGTTTTTATTAAGTCCTAAATTAAGTAATTTAAGAGTGAAATCCATCACTACAGGTAACCCTTTTTGCAAAGTAGCTAAGCAAACTACAGATTTTTTGAATAATGGAAACCCTGCTGTTGTAATATTGATTATTTTATAGTCTGGATAATCTGATTTAGCTGCATCTCGTACTAATTTCATACTTGAGCCTCCTTAATAATACAATTAATTGGAGTACGTTTTATATATTGTATTACTTTAGCGAATCCTTCTTTTTGCTTAACATTACTGTTGAGAACACATTCTTTATTTCCTACGATATATAAACAGTTTTTCCCCCTTGACAAAGCTACATTTACTCTTCTTTGATCCCTTAAGAAGCCTAAATCATAATTCTCATTTGAACGTACTAAACTATATAATACTATGTCACACTCAGAACCTTGGAAGGCATCTATATTGTCAACTTGTATCTTTATGTTTGTCCATTTTGGATTTCCAGGCTCAATACTATTTATTAATAATTGTTTTTGGGCATTGTAACCAGAAATGATAGCGACACTAGCATTAATGTTTTTATCAGCATATATTTTATTTATTCTTTCAATTTCTTTTTTTATCACACGAACTTCTAAATTATTTCTGTAAGAACCTTTAAATTTTTCTTCTTTATTATCTAAGTTCATTGAAGTGTCAAGCCATAATACAACTTCATCAAAATCTAAGTCATGTTTTCTATTTTCAGCTTTTATTTTTGTATTTATATTATATGTTGGATAAAAACTTGTGTTAACTAAGTTTGAAATTACAGGATGCATGCGAAATTGTGCTGTCAAAGTCTTTTTTGCTTCTGATGTACAGGTTTCAAATATATCTTCAAATAGACTTTTTTCAAGTTTTTTAGTATTTATCTGTTTTTCTAACCCTTTATCGTGAACTAAATTTACTATCGGCGGTAGTTGTTTATGATCTCCAACTAATATTATTTTTTTACCGAGTAACATAGGTAGAATTAATTCTGGAGCAGTAGCTCGAGCGGCTTCATCAATAATTACCCAGTCATAAGTTAGGTTTCTTAGAGTATGGCGTGAAGCAATTCCTACGCAAGTTGCTGCTACTATTGACGCTTCTCTAGCAAAAATGTCATCAAATTCATCTAGCAGCTCTAATCTATTGGTCCAATCTCTAATAATATTGATTAATTCTACAGTTTTTTGCTCAAATAATCTTACATCTATTTCTTTTGGGTTAATATGTGGATTATTTAACAAGCGATGTTGCATAAATTTTCTTAAACTTTTATCTTTAGGTACTGATTCCTCAATATAGTCTATTGTATTGTTTATAGAATGTGTTTTTACTTCTCTAGCCCATTGTTTGAGTTGTTCAGTTGCTAATAAATTTGTAGCATCTTTCGAAATTTTTTCGCTAGTACCAATTCGTACAATTCTTTTATCAGATTGTGTTTCAAGTATATTTTTTAAAAGATGATCTACTGCTACATGAGAAGGTGAAGTAATTAAAACTTTGGAATCAAAATCCTCTAAAAAAATTTGATTTATTATTTCTGTTATAACTGTTGATTTACCAGTTCCTGGAGGTCCCTGGATTAAAAATATATCATTTGTTTTTAATGCATTTATTACTGCGGATTTATTTGCATCATCAATGTTATTATTTACAAATTTTAAATTCAAATCTAATTTCTTCATAGTAAGTTGTGCTGGGTCTATTAGAAAATCAAGTAGATTACGATTTACGGATTCATTATTTTTTAATGAGTACAATGCATTACTATACCGTTTATACATTTGATTACTCAAAGAAACATCAACTCGAGCCTCTCCACGATTACTTATTTCTTGAAGATCCACTTCTGAAAGTACAGCTACTTTCAATAAATTACCATCAATGTTTTTTAAAGGTCCAATTCTTATAAATTTATTTGTTTTAGTTTGAAGCTTTATATAATCACCATCTTGTAGCATTGAGGAATCAAAAGTTTCATCCATATTTATGGTTAGAAAATTATTTGAACTATCGTACTCATAGCTTTTATAATTACCAAAACGTTCTCTACTAAAATTAATTTGTTTTAATGTATTTAAAACTTCAACCCAATTTGAAATTAATTTATTTTTCTTTTCGGATTGAGCAATTTTATTCTTGAAGGATTCGAAACTTCTGTCAATCTCATTAATTAATTTGACTAATTCGGAGTTGTCCATTTTTGGTGGTGGTGATGGAATTATGTCGAGGTTTAATTTTACCTCAATCCCCTTATTTTTCTCTATCTCATTTTCATGATACATATCAATAGGAAATGCTCTAAATACTCTTAAGAAACCCTTACTTAAATCGGGTTTAATGTGATACTTAACACCGTTCCCAACTAAATAGTAATTTTGCTCTGTTTTATAGATACTAGCTTCTACTAAGCTTCTCTCAATATAATCTTTTACCGTTCTGAAATTTGCATTTGAAACTTTACCTATATCAAGAAGGTTCTTATTAATTATCTGAGGTATAAACAGTTTTATATTTCCATGCACAGTATTCAATTCAATTTCTTTTTTTATATCTTCAATAAAAGAGATTAAACTTTTATATCTTTTAGATTTCTCAAAACTAAGTGCATTTTGTAGTATATCTTTTACGGTCTCAGATACAGATAAGTTCCCAATTGATTCATATAAAACTTTTCTATCTTCGGGTGGTTCTTTTTCAGTCAATAAATAATAAAAAATAGCTCCTAGAGAATATATATCACTACTAAAATCAATTTGTTGTCCAAGTAAATGTTCGGGAGAAGCATATCTTTTTGTTATATATTCCTTTAATGTGTGTCCCGTTTTATAAGTATAAATGTCCATAATTTTACTTATACCAAAATCTATAACTTTAACTTCAAAGTTTGAGTTAACCAATATATTTGCTGGTTTTAAATCTCTATGTATTATCCTTTTATCATGAGCAGCTTGAACACCGTTTAAAATTTGAATCATTATTTCGAATTTATTTATATGAGAAAGTTGATTATTTTTAATTGTTTTTTCAAGAGTCTCACCTTCGAAGTATTCCATTATTATGTAGAAGTTATCACCCTCAATTCCAGAATCTTTATATTCAATGATATTTGAATGATTTATCATTGAGAGCGCTTTAGAATCTCTGTAAAAAATTTCGTGTAATTCATCGGCATTTAAATCACTGAATTTTTGATTTAAAATTTTTATAGTTAAGGGCCTTCTTCCTTTAATACTATATCCTTTATAAAGGTTACTTTGATTAGTAGAAGCTAGCTTTTTTTCTAAAGAATACTTATTCGCTAAACTTTGCAAAAAAAACACTCCTTATATAATATTTTATAAGTCTATAAATTCTTCTAACATTATGCATATTTTAGTACTATGGTATGGTCAAACAATAATGGATAGTGTTCTAATCAATATTAATCCATTAAAAAATATAAATCTATACATAAAATTGGAAAAGATAGATTGGTTATTAATAATATAATAGAGAACAAATAAAAAGAGTAATATTTTAGAAGGTTAAATTGTATTTAATATTAAAATTCGATCAAAACCTATAAAGATAAATAATTATCAAGAAAAAATAAGTCAAGAATTAGGTATTCCAACTTTTCATTTCCCCAAAGTAAAAGAAATTAAAATTTCAGAACAAGTTTTACAAAACATACAAAATGTTAAACTCATAAGAGCCAGTGATATCATGCGTTTTTCTATGGCATTACTGGTTTTTTTCGCTATAAAATGAAAAGAAAAAGATTGTCAGTTTAACAAAATGTAGTTATAGTTAAAGTAAGTTTTACATATTATAGGTAACAGCATCGAATTAGGAGGTCGTGTTTTATGGCGAAAGGAGGACGAAAACCTGGAGCAAAAGAGCCGATTCGTTCATTAGAAAAAATTGAACAAATGAAAGATTGGTTACTGCAAAATTCCTCATATCGAAATTACTTTTTATTTTACTTTGGAATTAATACAGGTTTACGTATCAGTGACATTTTACGATTACGTGTAAAAAATGTTCGTGGAAAAGATGTCATGAAAATTAAAATGGAAAAAACAGATACAACGGTAGAAGTGTATTTTAATTCAGTCTTACAACAAGAAATCGCGAAATACACAAGTAATCGTGCGGATTCTGATTGGCTTTTTCCAAGTCGTCAAGGAGATAAACCTATTACAAGACAAATGGCACATACTTTCTTGCATAAGGCGGCCGAGGCTTGCGGTATTGATTCAGAACAATGGGGAACACATAGTATGAGAAAAACGTTTGGATATCACTATTACCAAAGAAAGAAGGACGTCTACTATTTAATGAAACTATTTGGTCATGCGACACAAGGGCAAACGTTACAATATATAGGTGTAGAAGCCGATGAGATTCGAAAGACAATGGAAGACTTTACGTTGTAAGAACGAAAGGAGGATATTGTTTGTGGTGGATCATGTTATTAATTTTTTGCTAAATACTTTACCAAAGAAAAAATTCACTTGTGAGATGTGCCAATTTATTTTTCCGTTGCCACGAGGAGACGTAAGAGATTGTAAAAAGAAAAATGATGGTCCTTATTGTCCGAAATGTGGGAATAAGCATGGAGGACGGAAAGAGAAAAGTTATAAGACGGTATTTGTAAACTAAGTAATAAAGAATGGAGGGAGTACGGAAGAAGTGTGTCGAGCCTGAAGCATTAAAAGAATGTGGATCACCAACGGTATATTTTTGCGAACATGAGATGAAAAACAGTTGTTTGATTGCAATTCCATCATGGGATTGGAGTTTTTTAATGGATTATACGATTGATTTTAAAGATGAAAAGCCTATGTTGATGAAAGCATTGGAGAAGTGTGTTTCTTATCATCTTGTGAAGGATGTTGTAGATGTATTTTACGATTTTGCTCTTAGTGAAATTTAGGTAAAGCGTTATTTTTAAAATTGAAGGATTTTAAAAGGAAGTGAACAGATTTATGGGTGAAATCATATTATTGAGTTTTCTCATGTACATCTTGCTGACTTTTGCTACCTATACAACAATAAAAGATTTTTATTTAGAAAATGAAAAATCGGGATTACTTGTTGTTCTTTCTGTATTTTTATTACCTTTATCGATGGTAATCACTTATTTTGTGACAGAGCTATTTAATTCTATTTAAGACAAAATTGGATTTGAAGAGGCAATATATCTTATGAGACTAAGAGCATGAAAGAGGTGTAGAAATGAAATTTTTTAATAAAATATTTAAGCCTGTATCCAAACCGACATTTCCTATTGAAGATACTAAAAAATTATCAGAGAGCGAAATTAATTTTCTGATTGAAAAATTTGAAGGTATGGAAGACGCTTTAACATGGATGCTGAAAGAGAATGTAAGAATGCCTAGAGTAAGTAATGAACAATTAGAATTTCATAAATTGTTAACATCAAAACTTAACGATAAATTACTAAATAAAAGTGATTTTTCAAAAATAGAATTAGAAATACTTAATACCATTTTCAAAGAACAAGAAAAAAATGTACCAGTGTGTGAATTTGAATTGATATCGGAAATTGAAGGTAAAGAAAATAGGAATGAGATTGAATATGATTTGAAACAAAGGGGTTTTGAGTATGTTGAAAATATAGGATTTATTCGGATTTTAAATTCTTAATTATTCAACAATATAAAGGGGGAGTACAATGAAATTCAAAGGGATTATAAGTAGTTTTTTAACGGTAGGGCTGTTATTTACAGGATGTTCAGCGATTCAAAATTCAAATCCTGCAAAACAAACAAGTGGATCACAAGATATTGCACAAGTTATAGAATTTCCGTCAAATAAGTATCCAGAAACCGCGGCACATATTAAAGATGCGATTGCAAATGGTAAGACAGATATTTGTACAATTGATCGGGATGGAGCCGCTGAAAGGAGAAAACAGTCTTTAGCAAATATTCCAACGAAAAAAGGATATGATCGGGATGAATACCCTATGGCTATGTGTAGGGAAGGCGGTAAGGGGGCTGATATAAGGCATATAAAACCAGCTGATAATCGTGGTGCTGGTTCGTACATTGGGAATAAAGTGGAGAAATTACCGGACGGTGCAAAAGTGAAAATCGTTGTGAAGTAGTTAGTAGAGATTTTATTTGAAAGCGAAATTTTAAAGCGATATAGCGGAATTGAATATACATGTAATAATTTCATTTGTTTAAAAAGAGTCTTTTGTAGGCTCTTTTTTTATTAAAAAACACGACATAAAGAACGTTAGTTCGTGTATAATAAGAACAAACGTTCTTTTGGTTTTAGGGGGATTTTACATGTATGACTATTCCATTTTGCCAAATCGTATTGTGATGTGCGTTGATTTTAGGTCTTTTTATGCCTCGGTGAGTTGTATCAAAAGGGGATTAGACCCGAAATATACAAAGTTAGCCGTGGTTGGAGATGTAAAGCGGAGTGGTTCGGTTGTATTGGCAGCTACGCCACCTTTGAAGAAGTTAGGTGTTGGAAAACTAAGTAGATTATACGAGATTCCCAAAAGACCAGATATTATTATAGTGAATCCGCAGATGGAAACCTATATAAAATGCTCAAATTACATTACTAAGTTAGCGTTGCAATATGTAGCGCCAGAGGATTTACATACTTACTCTATAGATGTTCTGTTAGGCTAAAGTAAACCAAAGAAAATGGTTTACTTTTTTTTATTTATGGCTTAGAAATACTGAATTCTAATAGTGTACTAGAATAATTTTGGTACACTATTTATTCAAAAAAAATTAATTTTATTTGGAAACGTAATGTGGATACAGATATTGTTTTAGCTAAAACCATTATTGTAGGGAAAATTGGTGAATTCATATTAAAGGACAATTCTGCAAAGAGCTTCCACACGATAGAAACTGAATTATAAGTATAGGAACGCAATAATGCATCAAGGAATTATTAGGGAAATATAGACAATTCAATCTTACTTGACTGAACTTTATTCAGTCAAGTAAGATTGAATTAGGTTCAGTTATAAAAGATAGAACAGGATTTGGACTTCGAGGAGAATATCACAATTATTAGTGGAATTTTGGTATCAATAAAAAGATACCGATATTGGAGTAAAAATAAGGGGGGCTATTATGGATAATAATAAACAAAATCATCCATTTGATACGGCAACACAGTTGACTGGGGAATCCGGGATATATTACGGGTACACATCAGAATGCTATACCAATATGGTTGGACCATTCGGCGGTATTATTGCGGCCACTCTTCTTAGAGCTGTAATGGAGCATCCGGAACGAAAAGGTGAACCAGTATCTCTAACTATTAACTATACAGCGCCGGTTTTGGACGGCAATTTCAGCATCAAGGCAATACCGACTAGAACGAATCGATCCACACAACATTGGTATATTGAACTCTGTCAAGATAAAGGTATTATTATCACAGGTACTGCAGTTTTTGCAAGCCGGCGAGAAACATGGTCTTCTACAGAGAGGGCTTTTCCAAATGTACCATCCGCAAATGAAGTTAAGAGTTTTTCATCTGAAGGGATGCCACCTTGGGTATACAACTACGACATGAGGATTATACAAGGGACACTACTCGCCTTATCACAACCAAACCAAAAAAATACTTCCAATTCTGTCACACTCCAATGGATCCAGGATGAACCGCGAAGACCCATCGATTTCTTATCACTTACAGCCATGTGCGATGCGTTTTTTCCCCGTATTTACGTGCGGCGTAAACAAATGGTTCCTGTTGGCACTGTTTCACTTACTATTTATTTTCATGTCAATTCGGAAGCGCTTACTAAACACGGTGATAAAGAAGTTTTAGGCCATGCTCGTGCGCTTCAATTCTACAATGGCTTCTTCGACCAGACCGCAGAATTGTGGAGTCCTGAAGGTAAATTGCTAACTACAACCAGCCAGCTTGTCTATTACAAAGAGTAAAAAGTTGTAGTCTATACTTAAAATAAAAAGAAAAGCAGATTAAATCAATATTGTAGCTATGAGGTAGAACGATAAAAGGAACAAATACTCCTATACTTCAATCTTGCGCTTTCCTATAAAAATGGAACAGCGCTTATTTTTATTTGACGTATAGAATTTTTAATTTAAATCAATTTAAACTTGACTGAATCGAATTCAGTCGTGTATGATTGAACTCGATTCAGTCATGAGAAAACACTGTAGGAGATGAATTATGAAGAGAATATCAAAAGAACCTGACATTAGGCGCCAAGAGTTAATGGATATTGGTTTTGAACTTTATATAAAAAATGGTATAGGGGGCTTTAGCATAAAGGATGTCGTTAATCATGCTGGTGTAGCGACAGGCTTATTTTATTATTACTTTAAATCCAAAGAAAATTTTGTTGATGAACTTTTAAACGATTTCATCGCAAAAAATATAGAAATAATTGAACAAATCCTTACTTCAAATGAATTGTTCGTGATACGAAAAATGGAAAAATCCCTAGACATATTTTGGACATTTGTTGAAAAACTGGCCCCCTACAAAGATGCCAGTTCATTTCATACGGAACAACATTACCTGCTTGAGCAAAAATTATTTATGCAATTACGACCACTCATTGAACAAGTTATTGAGGATGGAGTAAAAATAGGAGTATTCCATACTGACAACTTATCTTTAACTTCTGGATTTATTTTATATGGTCTTAGTAGTATTGCCCATTCACAGATAGATCTAACTCTAAATACGAAAAAAGAGACGATTAATCTAATCTTAACCACACTAAAATACGATCAAAAAGAAGAAAAAATTTAAAAGAATATCATGGGAATTTTACATTCAGATATGTTTAAAAGAAATAATTAGGTTATATTCAATAAATTTACTAACAATAAGATTAAAAACAATCGTTGGAATACTAATTGATGAAGAGCAAAGGAGAATTAATATGAAAATTTATATTGAAGGAAAAAATATTTCACAAGAAGAACTTACAAAATGGAAAAACGAACGTATTAAGAAAGTTTTCAATACATTAGGTCATAAAGAACCTCAAATACATGATACAGATGACATGATAAAAGAGCTAACAGAACTAAAGTTAAGATATTCATACAATGAAATGTACGAAAAATTAAGATTTAAACTTAGATTGAGTGAGATGGGCATGCGTATTGGTACGGCTTTATCTGGTGATAGACGAAAATTTTCAAAAACAAGTATTTATTTAGATGGGATTACAGCAGAAGAAGCGATAAATGGAATTGATAGTTTTATGCTTGAACAGTCACGTGAGAATGATCAAGTGAATTTATCAGCTTGTCCTGATCACTATGTATTAAGACCTTTTGGAGAAAATGAATTAGAAGTTATAGAAACTACTGGTAATTCTCCGTTTCCAGTTCAATTCTTTATTGTTTTTGGGGATGAAACTAGATTGCAAACACCTAGAGATAAATCTTATCAATACCAATCAACAGGTGTAGCACGTATGAAAGATGGTACTATTATTGGTGGAGTTCGACATCAATTTAAAGATACTGATACTGGGATAGAAGTAAGTCTAGTTGTTGAATTCCCTGCACTTTGCCCTAACAGCCTTATTAAATCGCATCAAATGCATTTAGCATGTGAGTTTTCTTACTGGTTACAGTGGATAAAAAAACAAAAAAAATAATACAGTAAGAGCCTTCTGGAAATAAAAAAATATAAGCTTTTTGAAAATCGCTCTCTCTTGCATTTATTTTATTCCATCTGGCGACGGCTTCAATATTTTTACTGCCGTCGTTTTAATTTTTTTATTTTCCTTAAAAGCTATACTGCATTTAAATAGAATAAATTTTCTACTAATAAAACGGAGGTGAAATTCCATGTCTGTAATGCTTCTAGCTATATGTTTCGGAGCTATTTTTGCTGTACAAACAGCCATTAATGCTCAATTAAGAAAATTCGTAGTTTCCCCTTTTTTAGCTTCAATGATTTCATTTGCTGTGGGGACAATCTTTTTAACCATTACAATATTTATTAGTGGTTCACCCTTAGGTATTCCCATAGACTTATTTTTTAGCCAGCCTATCTTTATATGGTTGGGAGGGATTGGGGGAGCAATTGCTTTAACCGTTAATATTCTTTTGTTCCCTAAATTGGGTAGTGTACAAACATCAATAATGCCAATTTTGGGAATGACTTTGATGAGTATGTTAATAGATAACTACGGTTGGTTTAATTCCATACCGTATCCCTTTGGATGGAACCGAATTTTCGGTGTGTTACTAGTCTTAACAGGTGTCTTTTTATCTATACAAGACAAAAACAACGAGGAACAGTTTTCTAAAACAAATAAAAAAAACATGCTAAATCAATGGATTTGGCGATTGGTTGGTATAATGGCTGGAATGTTACTGGCTATACAAATTGCTATCAATGGTCAACTAGGAAAGGTTCTTCATTCCTCGTCACACGCAGCCCTTATTTCATTCTTTGTAGGTACTATTACATTAATCATCATTGTTGGAATAATAGACCGTTCTTATACAAATATTAAAGAACCTATTAAGCATTCAGCTCCTTGGTGGATCTGGATTGGAGGGATACTAGGTGGGTCTTATGTACTAATAAATGTATACCTCGTTGATCGGATTGGGAATGGACAGACTGTAATTCTTACTTTATTTGGTCAAATCATTGGTAGTTTGGTGGTAGGGCAATTTGGATTACTAAATTCTTTAAAAAATCAAGTCAAGCCGATACAAATTTTAGGTTTAAGTGTTATGATAGCGGGTGTTTTTTTTATCAGGGTATTTTAAATTATTCATCAACATATTTTTTGGAAATACCTCTATCCTATATAGGAATTTAAAAGCTAAATAGTAAGTATATTTGCTACGCATTTAACTACATTCATATAAAGCTTGTAGGAATCTAACAACCTACTCATAAAAAACGATTCTTTTAAAGAAGAATCGTTTTTTATATTATAGATAAGTTTTCTTAAGAGTTTTATTGTGTATCTATTATAACTATTGTTTTTTTATTTAAAATCCAAATAGTTTATTCGGGGAAAAAGAATATTGACAACTGAATCGATGAGCAATTTCTTGATATGACAAGTACATTGCATCTGTTTGCAAATAATCCGATTGAATTTGCGATGAAATTTAAGAGAGAAGTATATGAGAAGACGAGGATTGAGTGTGCTGTTGGTATTGGACCTAACCCGCTTATGGCCAAAGGTAGCTATGGATCGTGAAGCTAAGAGGAATGAAACGGGGATTGCGTATTGGAGGTATGAAGATGTGCCGGAGAAGATATGGCCAATACGTCCGTTAAATGAATTTTGGGGGATATCAACGAAAACTGAAGCGAAATTGAATAAGAAGGGGATTTATACAATTGGTGATTTAGCTCATTATCCCTTGAAGTATCTAAAGCAATCTTTCGGAATAATCGGAGAGGATATGCATTTGCATAGTCACGGAATTGACTTTAGTAAAATTGCAGAAAAACATGTGGCAGAATCAAAATCAATTGGTAAAAGTCAAATCTTAATGCGTGACTATTCAATTGAAGAAATACAAATTGTTTTATTAGAGCATATTGAAGAAGTGTGTTATCGATTAAGAGGAGAAAGGAAATTAGCACGAACTATGCAATTTTCTGTTAGTTATAGCGGGGCTTATAGTGGTGGGATTAGAAAAACCTGTACCTTTCCGCGTCCTACTTGTTTGACGATGGATATTTATAAAGTTTGCATGGGCTATTTACATAAATTGTATACAGGTGAGCCGATACGAAGTATATCGATATCTTTGACTAACTTAATTAAAGATGGAGAAGAACAACTTTCGTTGTTTGATAATGTAGAAAGAAGAGAAAAAGAAATGAAATTAGCATATGTTATGGATGATATTAGGTCGAAATTCGGTAAGAACAGCATATTAAGGGGAATATCCTATTGTAATGAAAGTACAGCTAGAGAAAGAAATATGTTGTTAGGGGGCCATAAAGCATGATGAATTCTCAAATGCTAAAAGGGAGAAAGATGGTAAAGTGGATGCCATTTGCTAGTTTACCGGAGCAGTTCCAGGGAATTCGTGAAATTATCCAGGAACAAAATAAAATATCAAAACCAATCCTGGATCAACAGCAATTAGAAGAAATAAGTTGGACTTTAAAGCAGTCTTTATGTAGGGGAGAAGAAATACATATAACTTATTATCGGAAAGGATATATATATCATGAAATGGTAACGGTAATAAAAATTAATCAATCTACAAAAGAAGTGGTTACTACTGACGCTTTTCGAAATCAATGTATATTTACTATTGATGAAATTGTGGATTGTTACGTTGTTAATTAAAACAAGGCGGTTAGAGAACCGTCTTGTTTTTTTGAGGATTTATTCGCATTAAACTTGAGAATTAAGTTTATCTATATATAAATTTATATAGTGCTCGTATAGAGAATTAAAATTCTTAAAAATTATTTCCTCGAATACTACCTGATAGTTTTCTAAATCTACTGTTACATTATCATCTGCATTGATGTAAAAATACGGTTCCAAATCCTTGTTTAAAGGGTAGCGAGAAAATGAAAAATCTATTGGAGGATTATTATTTTCAGTTGTTCTTTCTATTTTTTCGTTTAATTCGGTTATGTAGGTTGTTAAATTACTTAACATCTTAGAAAATGTTTCTTTATCCATTGAATTTAGTTCTTTCTCTAAATTATTTACATTTGTAAGTAACAGTTTTAAATTATGGCTGCTTTTAAATGTCTCCTCCTTATTTAATAAGAGATTTTGTGTCCAACAAATTGTTTTTAAATATAGCTCAATGCTATGGTTTGTATTAAAAAGGATAGGGAATATCAAATTATCTGCCTTACTGTCTATGTTATCTTTTAATACTGTTTTTATTAATAATAAAGCAGAATCTCTAAATCCTTCAGCAACAACGTTCATATTATGAATATGGGTGACAATGCTGACAGGGTCGTCGGAACAGTATGTTCTAAAATTTAAATAAGCGTTTTTATAAGTGTCTTTATTACGTGAAAATATTTGTTTCATCTTTTAGTAATCTCCTTCGCATTTTTGTTAAGTTATCTTATCTCTTTTATATACCATTTTAATTAAAAAAATCCTTGTTTTTTAACAAGGATTCCTTTTAGCTGTTATTTTAAAATCTGAAAGTACTTCTTATATTAAGTTGGAAAAGTGTAAAAAGACTCCCTTTAATTTTAAGAGAGTCTTTTTGCTATTTTTGTAAACCAAAAGAGAAAAGAAATGGCTACACATTATACTTCAGAAACTTCTTTTGCAGATTCCTCTTTGAAGAAATTGCATAAGGTAATATCTTGTTTAGATGCTATTTCTCTAAATAAATTAATGAAATTTGGAGTATCTTTTATATATTTTTGCATCAAGGGATAAAATTCACCAAATCTAAAGCCTATAAAGAACTCATTTAGTTCTTGTACAATTAAAGTATCAAGAGAGTTATTTTTCAAATAATACATTATTTTGTTAGCATTATTATTAGCATAAGAGTATCCACCATTTCTATTAAGAACGCCACTTTCAAATATCTTGTCACGAAGTATACTGAAAATCCCATGCTTTTTTAATACTATAGTTTGCTCATCATCTGGCAAGCCCCAGGATCCAAGATATCTACTGATTTTTTCAATGAATTCATTTATCTCTAAAGTGGGAATCTTATTATGTACTAATAATGTATGCACTAAATTCCAAAAATTATCACAGTATGGTCCTACTTTTTTAAACAACAAATCTGTCCAAAATAGTCTAATTAAGGATGTATCCTCTATAAATTCTACTAATTTATCAGGGAAGACACTAATGAACTCACAAAAAATATTATTGTCTAATTTCATAAATTCTAAGAAGCAACTATATAATTTTTTATCTGGTGTATAGGCGATACTTTTCCAAAATAAATATTGTTGTTTCTTCGGGTCATCATATAACTCTACATAGTCATCTAAGATTGTTTTTAGTAAAACTGGAATTTCATGAGATTTTACTACCAATGGTATTTGGTTAATTAGATGCATGAAGTCTGAATTTGGTTCTGTGTATTTCTTATCAAAATGTTTTTCTATTTTATTTAAAAGGGCATCTTTTCCACCATTCACAACAAATTTTGAAAGATTAGATTGTAGAAATAGCCAAAATGTTTCTACATGACTATGTTCAATTATTGTTTCTTTAGCATGAGCACATTCATTTCTTTTTTTTCTCCAATAGGGTATTTCCTCAATCAAGTCATTACTAATTAAAAAAACTTTACTTCTAGGTATTTCTTTAGAACCTGCTTTTTTCTTTTCTTTTTCTTGTATAGTTTTTAAAACAATATCTTCCCATATTTTATCATCTCGTAAATCATTTCTTACTTTTTCCCAATCATGCTCGTTAACTAAGCTGGGCTTATCGCTTTTTAATAATCTATCTCTTAATGCTTTCATAAAACCCAAATAAGACATTAAAAAAGATGCACGATATGCGCCGACGCGATAACACATTATAGACTCATCAAATAATATTAAAGATTCCTCTGAAATCTTTTGTTCATGAATCCAATTTTCGAAATGCAAATTCATAAAAATAACTCCTCATAATAAATTTCACGTACCATATGAGATTGATAAATTAAGTAACGCAATACGGTAAATTCTAACAAGTATTGTCTGAAATAAAAAGCCCTAATAACATTAATGGAGCGATAAAATATAAATCATTTATTCATAAGTAGAGGAATGTTTTAAAAAGACTAGTTGAACTATGTCATTTGAATAGTTGTGAAGGAATTTGTAGGGAGATCGCCAGGATCGCCAGCATTTTAGAAAAAACCCACGCTAAGCAAAAACATATAATAAGTTGTCCATATGGACAGCTTATTTACATAATTATCGTTAAGGGAAGTTAAAAGTATTAGTTTGAAACAAAGATGTACTGTTTCAATTCCTTTTTATTTCGCTCTTTATGTGATATATTTATCACGTAAAGAGCGAAATAAATCACAAAGGGGATCTTATATGAAAAACAAATTAGCTTACTTAGGGTTTATTGGTTTTTTAGGTTTTTTGGCACCTTTCTCATTTTTAAGTGAAAATTCGTTTTCGCCTCACTATTATTTCCTTTTCTTTTTCTTTTTTTTATACGCAAAAGTTATACCAGATGAGCTTTTTATACTGCATGTTCGTATGGCCGCTACAAGGGCATTTTTTGTAACACTAGTATTTGGTAGTATACTACTCTTAAGTGTTTCTATTTTTGAAAATGTACATGTAATTCGTTTATTTTTTGGACTTTCAATTTTAATACCGTTAGGAACTTTTCTAATTAATTTAGAAATATTTGAACATAGAGAAAAGAAAGGGATGCAGGATGACGCTGATTACTCGGATGAAAGAATATAGGGTAAAGTTAAATATGTCCCAAGGAGATTTAGCTAATAAAGTTGGAGTTAGAAGAGAAACAATTGGTAATCTCGAAAACGGAAAATATAACCCTTCATTAAAATTGGCTTACGATATTGCAAAAGTTTTAAAAGCACCTATTGAAGTGTTATTTTGGTTTGAAGACTAGTTTAATTTTAGTACGAGCGAATACAAGAGAAAAAATGATGAATGTTCTATTCATTTTCGGTTAACATAACGTCCTATTATCGGTACTGAAAAAGGATCTTCGACTGAAGATCCTTTTGTATTTATTATCTTCCAGAATCGCGCCCGATTCTGGAAGATAATAAAACGTTTATTTTTCTTTTAACATTGAATACTTTCGATAAACTTTATAGAAACTGCTACCCAAAAAAACAAACAGAAGTGCGGGAGACAACTTCACAAAGACAAATGGAGTTTCAAATAAAAATGCCTTCCAAAATAATGAATCTTTCATACTCCAAAGACCTTCATGATATAATCCCGAACCCTTGTAAAACATACAAGAATAAGCTAAACACAGCGTACCAAACCAAAATGAATAACCCATTAATCTTTTATAATAATTATCCTTTGATTGGCGATCCGAGAAGATTTCATTTTGATCATCATCTTCTTTTTGCCAATACCGTATTCCACTAAGCCAGGACCCCTTTATATAGTTCCAACCAAAATCCTTATATATCCCTTTGTATTGAACCAACTTTTTCTTAGGTAAATAATCTTGATAATCAAGTCGCATAACATATCTCTTGTCAGTTTTTTCGAAAGTGTATATTCCTAATCCACTAATATTTGTACAACGATAGCCTTTTTGTAATTGCTCGTTCAACCATTGCTCCTCTTTTTCAATATCAAAAAACATCTTAAATATCTTCATTGGATTCACTTCCTTCGTACAGGGATAAAATATGTAATAACCTGTTTTGTTCTATTTTCAAAATGGCGCTTCCTTCTGCAGTTATCATATAAACTTTTCTTCTTCCTAACTCTCCAACAGGTTCAATCCAACCATGCTTATTCAAGTTTTCAATCGCACCGTATAATGTACCAGCTGCTAAAATAACAGTACCGTTACTTATCTTTTCTATCTTCTGCATTACGGCATAGCCATGGAGTGGCTCACGCATAGCTAATAAAATATAATGCATGGTTTCAGACAACGGTAATAATTTATGTTTCATATCCTCACCCTTTATTCAGTTCGACTATATAGTTCAACTTAATAATAACATAATACAGTTCAACTGAATAGTCAGCAACATTTTCAAAATTAGTCAAAGGAACTTAAAGTAAATAGCTTGATAACAAGGAGAAAATCAATCTAAAAAGTTACTTTCCTTACGTAAGGGAAAGCGACTTTTTTGTAGTCTTATTCAATTAAATGGCCCTTTAGTTGAATGCATGTTCTATACAAATCTAGTTCACATAACGCACAATTATCGGTAGCAAGGAAAAAGGGGAATCCTTACTCTCATAAGGAATCCCTTTTTTATTTTCTATAAAGCTATTCATCTTTTTATACATTCCTATTATGGCGCGGTTTTAGGTTTCTCGTTTGTTACTGGATTAGCCGAAAAACTGTATAAAATCTTGTATACTCTTAGCGTGGTTTTTTTTCGAAATGCTGGCGATACTCCTATACATATCTCTTTATTTTTTGAAAATAAAGAAAAATAAATGGTAAAATAAAGGTAAATATAATAAACAAGGGGGAAATATCATGGGATATTATGTTATTGATCCAGAAACAAATGAAGAAATCCACGTATCTAAATGGAAAATAAAATATCCAGATCAAGACGCATCATGTGAAGTATGCAATACAGCTGTATATGTAAGAGCTGACGCTACTCCAAATAGACAAGATCATTTCGCGCATTACAAGCATTCTAATTGTCCTACTATAAAAGATGGACGTAAAAAGTATGAACACCTTCATCCTACAGAAAAAGATGAAGAAAATGCAAAGAAGATCAAAAGAGAAGTAGTTGCTAATTTATGGCCAATTTATCAAAAATGCAAAGAGATTATGAAAGGCAATCAAAAAGGAAATCAAGCATTTTTATATAAAAAAGAGTTTAAAGAAATGATAGAAAAAGCAGATGAAAGAAATATATGGGCTTATAAGGGATTAACAATAAAATATGTCCCCTATGTGCTATTAGTGAATTATGGGGTCTTTCCTAAAAAAGACCTTCGAAAGCGAAAAGTTCATTTTGTATTTGATTCTTTAATGAGTAACTACGATGATTTATGGATAAATTCAAAAGTGAAACAAAATATATGGCGTGTTTATCCAGATGAACAAAATTCGGTTGAAAGAGAGCAAATAGACTGGGATACTTCTGGATTAGAACCAGATTACTTTATAAATTTCATTACAGACATTCCAAACGAAATATTGGAAGGTAAAAAAGTCCTATCTTGATAGGGCTTTTTTATTTGTCGAAAAAATTCGAAAGAAAAAATAGGAAAACACTTGAATTTTTAACCTATATAGGTTAAATTTAAATTGAAAGACCAACTATGAAAAGTCAAGGGGACATTTTCAAAAAATATTGCTAGAGGATTTTGAAAATAAATCCACTGGATTCGATAGGAAGTGGCTAAACGTCTTCATAAAG
>NZ_JAKUFX010000096.1:0-22462 GCF_022663635.1 Bacillus cereus group sp. BfR-BA-01356
ATTTTACATAAAATACTGGTCTAGTTTCGTGATGTCTTTTTTAAGCAATTTGTCCTTTGATAACTTCAAAAGATATTATTTTTCAGTTGACATACTACCGCAGGTCTTTTAATAGAACAGCTGCAGGCCATACATACCCTGCTGATGATGTTACATCTTGATAACCAATCTTTTTACCTTTTAAATCTTTTACACTATTTATATTAGAGTCTTTTTTAACAACAAACTCAGATTTATAATAATCTACTAAATCTTTTGTAGGAGCTCCTGTTTCATCCTCTACTCCAAAACGTTGTGCTTGTAAAATTACATTTGCAGCCTTCTTTTCATGTGCTAATACGTACGCTGTTGGCGGTAAAAATCCTACATCTACTTGTTTAGATGCCATCGCTTCTACAATTGTATTGTAGTTCGTTGAAATACTAACTTTTACTGGAATATTTAACTTATCACTTAATAGCTTCTCAAGCGGTTTTGCCTTCGCCTCTAACGTATCTGCATTTTGAGAAGGAACAAATTGAACATTTAAAGTCTTCGGTACATACCCTTTTTTCGTATCTTCATTTTTACTTGCACTTGATTCCTTCGTTCCACAGCCACTTAATAATCCCGCTGCTAGTACAACTGTTGTGCTCATTGCAAAAACTTTTTTCAACATATTAATGCCTCCATTTTTCATTGTTATAAAATAACCTTTCATAAACATGAAGAAATATATCACATATTTTTACAAATAATTGATTATTTACAGAATCTTTACACATTATATACACTCACATTAAAATTCTCTTCACATATTTGATATGATGAATTGGAAGATAACAATAGAAAAGGTGAGTCATATTGGAACAAAATCAAACTGTAACTTTAAACATCTTATTAACAAGCGATATACATGGCACTGTTTATCCTATTCACTACCAAGATAACTCCCCAGCAGAACTTGGTTTAGCTAAAATTTCTACTCTTATAAAAAAAGAACGTTCCCAAAATACAAACGTTCTTTTAATTGATAATGGCGACTTTATTCAAGGAACACCATTTACTTATCATTATGTTACATACGAAAAAAACAAAAAAAACCCAATGTCCTTATTAGCGAATTACTTACAGTATGACGCTGCAATTATCGGCAATCATGAGTTTAATTACGGGATGGATATATTAAATAATGCTGTGACTACTGCGAACTTCCCGTACCTATCAGCAAACATTTTAGATAAAAACATAAAGAAGCCTTATTTCGGAAAACCTTATATAATCAAACAGATTGAATCCAATATAAAAATTGCTATTTTAGGGGTGACAACGCACTACATTACCAATTGGGAACAACCCCATCACATTAAAGACTTACAATTTGAAGATGCATTAGAAACAACGAAAAAGTGGGTTTCTTACATTCGCAAACATGAGAAACCAGATTTACTAGTCGTAGCGTATCACGGGGGAGTTGAACGAGATTTACAAACCGGGGTACCGACTGAAGTTTTAACAGGAGAAAACCAAGGATATGCAATGTGCCATGAAATTGAAGACATAGATATTTTATTAACAGGCCACCAGCACCGGGAAATTGCTCACACAATGGCTAACGGTGTAACAATTTTACAGACCGGATGTAATGGAAACTCAGTTGGAAAAGTAAAAATAACATTCGAAAAAACAAAACATAAATGGGTTAAAAAAGAGAGTTCTTCTGAATTATTATCTGTACAAGGAGTTGAGGCTGACCAAGATGTACTTTCATTGGTAGCCGATTACGAAGAGAAAACACAAAAGTGGCTTGATCAACCTATTGGAATCATTCAGGGGGATATGCAAATTTCAGATGCTATGCAAACTCGTTTGCATGATCATCCTTTTATCGAATTCATAAATAAAATACAGATGGATATAGCTAATGTATCAATTTCTTGTACAAGTTTGTTCCATAATACATCTCCAGGTTTCCCGGAACATGTAACAATGCGTGACATCGTTTCTAATTATATTTATCCGAACACATTAAAAGTAATTAGACTAACTGGAGCGGACATAAAAAATGCTCTTGAACTCTCTGCTTCTTATTTCACATTAAAAACAGATGGATCCATCACCGTAAGTCCTACCTACATAGAACCAAAGCCACAACATTATAATTATGATATGTGGGAAGGGATTTCATACGTATTAAACATTTCAAAACCAATTGGTGAAAGAGTAGAATCTTTACAGCATAACAGTGCTCCTCTTAATATGAATGAAGAATATGACGTTGTAATGAATAATTATCGTGCAAGTGGCGGGGGAAATTTCTTTATGTTTCAAAACAAACCGGTAGTAAAAGATATCCCCACAGATATGTCTGAACTTATCGCTAATTATATATTGGAACATAAAACGATAGAAGCAACAGTTAATAACAACTGGAAAGTTATTAAATAACGATTTTTACATATAAAAAAGATGGGCTTCGCCCATCTTTTAATTTAATCTTGCATTATCTTGCTTTTTTAAAGCTTTTAATTTCGTCGGTGTAACATCTGTACCTTCTTCGTTAACAACTTTAATACCTTTAAGTTCGTTTAACATATTTTGACGAAATCCTTTTAAATATTGTTCACGTAGCGATTGACGCTCACGTTGCTCTTCTTCAGTTAAACCTTCAGCTTTTGCTTTTTTCGCTAAGAAGTTAATGCGTTCAACGAGTTCGTGATTAATCATCTCGAATCCCCCTTCTAATCAAAACTGATTATTATCATACAATAGTTACTCTTCTTTATCAAGCAATTGCTTCGTATACTCTACATATCTACGATGTACAGTCGCCTTTGAAACATTATGACCAAATCCACGTAATGTTGCTGCAATTTCTTCAAAAGTGAGTTCACTTTTTCGCAAACGTACAATTTCCTCAATTGGCACTTCTTTTTTCTCTCTTCCTACACTTAAATGACGATTTTTTAAATTTTTTTCTGGACGATAACCTTTTTCTACTGCACGTTGCATACCTCGTTTAATTTTCAAATTATGAATCTTTCTTTGATATTCTTCAACAATACCAATAATATCTAATACCATTGAATCAGAATCCGACAATTGTAATTCACCATTATGTGTATGCGTATATACTTTTATGCCTTCTTTATGTAAACAATGCATTAACGCGATCTTCGCATTTCCTCTACCAAGACGCGTTTCATCTTGTATAAGTAACACATCAATTTGTTCGTCTCGAATTGTATCCAACACCTCTAATATACCGTCACGTTCAATTGTATATCCACTAGCCTGCTCTTCAATCACCTTAGTAACATTCATTTGATAGCGCTCAGCTAAATGCAATAATTCATCTTTTTGACGTAATAATGATGTTTCTTGCGCTTCTTTCGTTGTACTCACACGTGCATAAATAATTGCATTCATTTTGAACCCCTCTTTCTCCCTATTATTTCCCTATAGTGTAACATAAATCCGCCATTTGTTCGAACTTATGTTTGTAGAATGTTTTTTCACATGTTATACTTATTAATAAGAAAAATGAAAGAAAACGAGGTGTTAGAAAACATGGAAAAGTTAACGAAACGCCAGCAAGACATTCTCGACTTTATTAAGCTAAAAGTACAAGAAAAAGGATATCCACCTTCCGTACGTGAAATTGGTCAAGCAGTCGGCCTCGCTTCTAGTTCTACAGTGCACGGACATTTATCACGATTAGAAGAAAAAGGATACATTCGACGCGATCCAACAAAACCACGTGCCATTGAAATTTTAGGTGAAGACCGAATGGATACGGAAACACAATCTGTTATTCAAGTTCCAATTGTCGGAAAAGTCACTGCTGGTTTACCAATTACAGCGGTCGAAAGCGTAGAAGAACATTTCCCACTTCCAGCTAGTATTGTTGCTGGAGCAGACCAAGTGTTCATGTTACGTATTTCTGGAGATAGTATGATTGAAGCTGGTATTTTCGATGGAGATTTAGTTGTTGTTCGCCAACAGCAGTCTGCATATAATGGTGAAATTGTAGTCGCTTTAACAGAGGATAACGAAGCAACAGTTAAACGTTTCTATAAAGAAAAAGACCATTTCCGTCTACAACCAGAAAACTCTTCATTAGAACCTATCATTTTAAAACAAGTGTCAGTTATCGGGAAAGTAATTGGCGTATATCGTGATTTACATTAAAAATAACAAAAAGAAGATAATTACCTTATTTATATACGGTAATTATCTTCTTTTTGTATTTTGATAGATTTCCATGCATTCTATTTCTTATTAACGAGTTTCAATCGTCACATCTCCCGCAGCCGTTTTACCGCTAATCTTTTTACTACCATTTCCAATTGTTACATTTTTATTTTCTTCATTAAAAATCGTTACATCTCCCGCAGCACTTTGCCCAGTAATTACCGCATCTTGTGGTTTTTCCGATAAAGTAATATCTATATCTCCCGCAGTTGAACTTGCTTCTAGATTATATTTAGAATCATGATCTTGAATATTTATTTCCCCACTTGTTGTTTTTGCGGTCACTTTCCCTAATACCTTCTTAAAGTTCACCTCACCAGCTTTTGTCGATCCCTCCACATTCTTAGCCGTTACTTGTTTCAACTCTACTTCTCCAGCAAGTGTTCTAACACTTACGCTATCACTTTTCACATCACTCATTTCGATTTGTCCAGCAGATGAATTTACTTTTACATCTTGGTAAGAGCGTTCGGGCACAAGTAGAGTCAATTTAGACGTTTGAAACCTAAAATCGTAAAAAGAAAAATCAAATGAAGCACCTTTTTCTCTTTCCCCAATAATTTTTAATGTGTCACCATCTTCTGCGATACGAATCTCTTGTTTACGTACATCTCCCGATTGCTTTACATAAAAAGAAGAGTCAGGAGATTTTTGAACAATAATATCCCCGGCATCTAACTTAACTTCTATATTTTTTAATGTTTTGTTTTTAATTACATTTTCTTTATCGCCTTTTTCAGCAGTTTGTACTGCTTTTTCATATGTTTGGGAAATTCCTATTACTCCAATAACGATACAAGCGATAGCGATTAAAAATAGTTTTTTCATCATTTACTCTCCTTTTATCATTTTGAAGTTCCATATTACATATCGTACACACAATCTCTTAAACCACTTTGTACTATAAAAAGCGATAATACATAACAATAAACCTACTCCAACAAACGTTATACTAACGAAAAGATCCAACCATATAAAAGTACCCATAAATACTTTTCCAATAACGAAAAGTGGTGTTACTACACTAGCAATACCACCGATCCAAAAAGAAAATATAAAAGCAATAATTGCGACTAACGGGCCTAACACAATAATAAAATTAAACAAACTAAGTCCAATCGCTGCCATAACAGCTCTTGTCACATTTGAAGTCGATGGATTTTTTTTCATTTCATCGAAGCGATACATCGCAAGTAATTCTTTCGCGATTACTTTCGGAGAACCAAGGCCCTGTATTATTTCCGATTCAGTTTTCCCCTCTTCTAGTCCAAACTGAAAGTGCTCTTCATAATCCAATAAAATATCTTGCCTCTCTTCCTCTGGTAACTTTCTAAGATAACTTGATAATTCTTTAAGAAACCCTTCTTTACTCATCCCATTCCACCCCTTCAATAATTTCTTGTACCCCTTTCGCAAAATCACGCCATTCTGTTACTAACAAATGAAATTGCGTCTCCCCTTGCTCTGTTAATTGATAATATTTACGAGGTGGCCCTTCCGTAGATTCCTTTAAATACGTTTGAAAATACCCTTCTTTCGTCAAACGACGTAATAAAGGGTATACTGATCCTTCCGATATTAAAAATTTATTAGAAATTTGCTGAACAAGTTCATAACCGTAACTATCTTTACGTTTTACAAGTGCTAATACACAAAGTTCAAGCACACCTTTTTTAAATTGAACGTTCAAGTGCCATCCTCCTTTCCTATCTTAGTACTGTTCAATACACGGTACCTGTTTTATCCATAATATACCACTTAGTATTGTTTATTGCAAGGTACTAAACTATATTTATTCCCTAAATTTAGAAAATGAACTAACAAAATTCTGAATAAAACTATGTTATAACTAAGCAGCATTCAAAGTTTCATTTCATTTACATTAATATTAGACTTCATTCACTCTTTCCTCTTGAAAAATCCACCACAACCTTATTCACTATAGCTAATGAGAAAAAGCCCCAATACTTATCGGTATTAGGGCTTTTTCTCATTAGCTATATATGAATCGAATTCCTATTTGAGAACCTGCATATGCGACAAATACTTTAATACCATATTTTATTTCTCATCATCGTTCCCCAAGATTTTTCGCTTAACATCTGATAAATCCTTCGACAACGAACTAAATGCTTTTGCTTGTTCTTCAATGACCTGTTGATTTTTTTCAATAACTTTTTGATATTGTTCTTCGCGCTGTTCATTCTTTTTTTGCGTAGTAAACAGCATCCATACAAATAAAGCTGCGAATGCTCCTTGTTGAATCATTGAATTGAAGATTTGTTCTTCCATCGTTCTCATCTCCTTTTCAAAAATTAAAGAGAATCATACGAGTGATCCTACTCTCATATCCTTATCTCACATTAAAATGTTCTTCTTTTACCCATGTGTTTTGCCCAATATCGATATAACCATCTTTTCTTGCAAAAATCCCATATGGATAAGATCCATCCACATTTCCTTTATAATTTCCATTTGGACCATCATATGTGTTAATGCCATAACCTGCTGGATATTTTGAGTAAGCATGGAACCACTCTACTTCAAAGTGTTCTTCTTTCGCCCACGCTTCCCAACCTAGACATAACATATTTTCATTCCCACCATACCAAGCAGCATCTATAATTAAATATGGCATTTTTGTATTAATGACATGACCTGTGAACCAAGCATCTTTTCCAGGACCACTATATAAATTGATGCCCCATCCTTCTGGGTATTTAGACGTTGCAATTCCCAGCCCTTTTGGTTGTAGTGGTTTATTGTTATCTTCATTAAATGCTTTGTTTATCTTCTCAATGAATTGATCCACTCTTCCTTCATCGAGCATTCGATGTGGGCAATGCTTTCCACTCCACGATTTATGTGTACGTACATTACTAATCGGTATATTGAATTGTTTCATTAACTGAGCAATAACAATTGCTGCATTATCCTCCGCCTTGTAATATCTATCCCCACCGCTTAGAGAATAGCAAATTTCCACTCCGATAGATTTACGATTACCATTTCCGTTACCATCACCCGCATGCCAAGCATTACGATCAAACAGAATACCTTGTACTGCTTCTTTGTCATCTACTGCAACATGAAACGACACTGAATTATTATTCCCAATCATATACGATATCTCATTTTCTGCTGATGCATCATTGTACGTATTATGTACTGTGATGAATTCTGGTGTCATTGTATTGGGACACTTTATACCATATTTACTTGGATCCACTAATTTTTTTCTAATTTCCATTACTGATTATCTCCTTTTTTATTTTTTATCATTTAAAATTCCACTGAATTATTAAGTACATCTAGAAACTAAATCCTCAGACAGGCCATATTCTATATAATGGGTTATGGTCCTCACATTCAAAAAAAGAAAAAGAGCAACTTTTTACATCAGTTGCTCTTTCAAAAATCGCACTCTATATTCCGCCCAGCATTTTACAGATATTACTCTCATCTCAAGAGGTATGATAACAAGTTTTTTCATCCTACTTAATACATGCTGATTTAAAGATATTATCTTACATTAAAATGCTCTTCTTTTACCCATGTGTTTTGTCCAATATCAATGTAACCATCTTTTCTCGCAAAAACACCATATGGATAAGATCCATCCACATTTCCTTTATAATTTCCATTTGGACCATCATATGTGTTAATACCATAACCTGCTGGATATTTTGAGTAAGCATGGAACCACTGCACTTCAAAGTGTTCTTCTTTTGCCCAGGCTTCCCAACCTAGACATAACATATTTTCATTCCCGCCATACCAAGCAGCATCTATAATTAAATATGGCATTTTTGTATTAATGACATGACCTGTAAACCAAGCATCTTTTCCAGGACCACTATATAAATTGATGCCCCATCCTTCTGGGTATTTAGACGTTGCAATTCCCAGCCCTTTTGGTTGTAGCGGTTTATCAGAAGGTTCAGTTGTACCACCACCGTCTCCTTTTCCTAAGTAGTCTAATGGATTCACAGCATTACTCTTATTGATGTTCCAAGACCCTTTATGCAATTCAAAATGCAAGTGTTGACCACTAGAATCCCCTGTGTTCCCCATAACCCCAATAGTTTGTCCTTGTGTAACATAATCACCTTCTTTTACTGTTCGAGAACCGCTACGCATATGGGCATATACTGTTTCCCATGTAACCCCATCAATAGTGTGCACAATCATAATACATTCACCATAACTGGATGAAATATAAGAACGACTAACTCGTCCGCTAGCTGCTGCATAAATTGGATGATAGCCCGATTCAGCAAGATCTATCCCATGATGATCTGGTCTGCTCCCCCGAAATCCACTTGTTACTCTCGTTGTATCTGTTGGATAAATAAATTTTGCCATAATAATCTTCCTTTCTATTCATACGTAATATAAAAAGGCACTTAAAAAAGCACCCTTTTATATTTTTTCTATATATTAAAATTTATAATTTAAAATCAAATAATAAAAAACTTTGTTATTACCTTACATTAAAATGTTCTTCTTTTACCCATGTGTTTTGTCCAATATCAATGTAACCATCTTTTCTCGCAAAAACACCATATGGATAAGATCCATCCACATTTCCTTTATAATTTCCATTTGGACCATCATATGTGTTAATACCATAACCTGCTGGATATTTTGAGTAAGCGTGGAACCACTGCACTTCAAAGTGTTCTTCTTTTGCCCAGGCTTCCCAACCTAAGCAAAGCATATTTTCATTCCCGCCATACCAAGCAGCATCTATAATTAAATATGGCATTTTTGTATTAATGACATGACCTGTAAACCAAGCATCTTTTCCAGGACCACTATATAAATTGATGCCCCATCCTTCTGGGTATTTAGACGTTGCAATTCCCAGTCCTTTTGGTTGTAACGGCTTATTGTCACCGCCACCAGTTCCTCCATCAAAATCTACATATTGTTTAACAATTTCAGAGTAGAAGAAATTCCCCCCGTTTTTATATCGATAACCACCATTGTAGGCAACAGCGATAGGGTTACTATATTTCACCATAGCACCGGTCGTATTTCCAAGTGATGGCGCAACAACCGTTTTAGAATACAGATCTGCCACCGGTAATGAATGCTGTTTATTGTTAGAAGCTAACCAGCGAAGGTAAGCTCGTCCAAAATTATACGATTGAACAATGGCACTTAAATCTGTAATGCCATTTTTCTTCGCATCATCAAAAGCACCCTTTAAATGCTTCACTCCGTAATAAATTGAATCTTTCGGGTTTTTAATTGTATTCATTGCCCATCCTTGTGATTCACTAGACTGCATAATATCAGGTGTCGTTTCAGAATTCCCTCCACTTTCCACCATAATAATTCCAAGCACGTAAGGAACTAACTCAGGTACACCTTGTGCAGAACATTCGCTTTCTACCATTGATTGCCAACGTAATACCTGTTGTGGCAAATTCTTTGTTTTGACTGAAGCAGCTAATAAACTCATCATTAAACATCTCCTCATTTTTCTATTATTTTCGCCTGTAAAACTACTACTTTACTAAATATAACTAGAAGCTAAAGACCTATTAATCCATCAAATCACTTCATATTACTCACCTTCTTTCACAACAAAAAGAGCAACCATAAAAATAGTTGCTCTTTCGTCGAAATCTTATATTACTACTATAAATCACTTTTTCAATACTTTCTGTACACTACATGTATCCTACAAAAAGGTAACACTAAAATCCATCTAAAAACTTGACAATCTTCCTTATTTCAGCATGTTTTCGGCGTATATAGCCTGTACTATAATGTAATTCAAACGCAATTTGCTCTAAAGTCATTCCATCAACATATTTCATTTTAAGTATTTGATGATCCAGTCCTGTAAACTTATTAATCAAAAGCTTTAAATCATACTCTTCATTCATTTTATGAGCTAATTCATATTCAATTGCTTCAATCCGCCCTTCTACCTTAGCCCCTTCCGATTCAGCAGTTAATCTTACATTTTGCAAATCACCGCTAATCCAACGCTTCAATTCGGCTTTTGATTTATCTAAGTTGTATTCTAAATAAGCAATTTCTTCTTCTAACTTCTTATAATCTTTGAGCCATTCGAACACTTACTGATTCACCCACTTCCGTTCTTTTTACAAAGTCTCTTAATACTAATTTAATAGCATGAATATGCTTATTAGCCTTTTCAATCTTTATTACTTGTAAATCATCTAGCATTTTTTCTTATGACCTATATTTATTTAACACTTCTTGTAATCTCTCACGCTCTTCATCAGTAGACTGCATGGTTTTTCTTTCCTCTTCTAGATTTGTTGATTCATCATCTTTATATAACCAATCGGGTACAATCTCTTTTCTATTTGAATACTTCCTACCTGTCCCGTTATATTTCTTTTTCTTGCTCATTTCGAAACGTCTATCTAGTATGGCCACATCAACTAATGTTTTAACTTCTTGCTCCTTCCAATTCTTCAATATAGCCTTAATGTAGTTCCATCTTGGCGCATTCTCATCAACGGCTTTATTAATTGCATGCTGAATTAACTCCCCACTAAACAAATTACAAAAACTCCCCAACTCTGCAATTGCAATTTCACTTAACGGAATGCCCATCCCCTTAATAAAGTTACAACTTACTTTAACCCTCTCATTGATGAATACACGAGATTCTAATTTATCCATATCATCATTATTATTTCGTTTATTAGTATTTAGTCTATTAGTATTTAGTAGTTTCTGATTTTCCTCATATGGCTTTACCACATCTTGGTTTTCCATTTGTGGCATGTTCCTTTGTGGCGTTTCGTAAATTTCCGTATCCCACCTTGTAATTTTTTTCGTATTCCCATCACGAACAGGATAACGTTTTACATAACCTAATTCTTTTAATTCCTTAAAACCTGTACGGAGCGAATCTTCTCCATCCTTAGCATGTCGAGCTAATTCGCTAATATGAAAAGTCCAATCGTCTGGTAATGTAAGCGCATAGGCTAAGATTCCTTTCGCTTTCCATGACAACCTTTCATCTTTTAAACCAGTATTATTTATAACGGAATAATTACTATCTTTTTTCACTCGAATAATCCCCATACTAGCCACCTCATCAATTCTCAAAAACGGTATTCAATGTTATACTTATCTAGAGATATTTTTTCTTATAGAATCCGCTGCAACGGATTCTTTTCTTATGCATTCATTCAAAACAATCATGCTATCCATATCTATTTTCTTCTAAACCTCTCTTATTCCTCAAGTTCAACATCCACTTGGATTTCGATATTCATTGGAATTTCTTGTGTTATACGAATCACATTTTGACTCATTCCTTTTTGAATAAGCTTTCTAACCTGCTCTTTTGCATCTTCTTTTGTTTTAAATTCACTGACAGTTGGTAACCCTGCTAAACTGCTAGTAATTACTAAAATCTTTCTTTGCATGTTCTTTCCTCCTACTGAATGTCTGCCATATTTATTTGTGAGTTTTTAACTGTAATTTCTTCATTTAAAACAGTTGGAATTGAATATTCTTCATTAATCATTTGTATTGCTCTATCCAAATGATAACGTTTGATAGCTTTATAACTATTCACACCAAATTCCCGATGTAACTGACTATAAATATCTCTATATAACTTCCTTCTAAGACCGATATCCTGATAAGAATTTGAATTTTTACCTCCCAATAACATAACACCTAACCTTTTTACAGCCCTTGTTATCTCTTCACACTCGATAGCATAAAGCGGCGTATTTTCTCGCAAACCCTTCACCTCAGACTTTATCTCTTGTATCTCCTGAGTATGTCCTTCTAACGCAGCAAATGTTAACTTTAAAACCCCCATTGGATCCTTTGGCACATTTTGTTGATTTTGTATATATTGCTTCATTCGTTTGAACTCTTTCATAAATTTGATTTTCATTCCAACCGCTTCTCTACTGGTATATCCCATAACAAGTAACTTGAATGCTTCTTCTGTTAAATCATATTTAGGGATTCGCCTATTCTTTGAATTAAAATAAGTGGACTCGTGAAAATTTTCTCCTCCAAACTCTTCACCTACATATACAATTTGTTTTCGAACTTCCTTCAAAACGTCGAAGTGATTTTTTTTGAATATCTTCGCAATTATCAAACTATCCGTTACTACTTTGCCATTAACTTCAAATACTAATGAACTATGTACTGATGAGTCAATTAATTGCCCCATCCTCATCTCCTCCTCACTACTAATTTTGGACTATCTTTATTGCATTGAGATAATTTCGCACTACGCATAATTCTTTACTTTCTTTTTACAAATTAACTAGTTATCGGAATTTAAATTAAATACTTTGATATGAACCCTCTTATTAAATCATCATTCAATAATTCGATTATAGGGTTACATTTTAAGTAAATTTCCTCCGATTTCAATTCGCTTCATTTTCTTCAAATTCAAAAAGATATTCCAAACTATGTTCTGGAAAAAAAGTTTTCTTAATTTCAAAAGCTTCATCATAATAAAAACGAAATTTACCATTTATTTTGTCGCTCACTGTTGCGTGGCGAAGTTTCAGATGCGAAGAAATTTGTGTAATCATAATTCTTTTTCTCGCCATCTCTGCACGCAAATTCGGATACATTGACTCACCACCTGTTTTTTGTACGATATTGCGTTCATTTCCATTTAAATATAAACTCAGTTTCGTATTTAGTCAACAAAAAAACGTATTTAAATACTCAATTTCGTATATTTTTCTATTTACTAACAATTTTAGTTAGGTTATGATATATACAGAAATACGCAATATCGTATACATTTTAATAAGAAAGATGGTGAAAGTAATGAAAAAAGCAGAGGTTGTAACACGCTTAATAAAAGAAGCTGGCTATAGCAAAAGAGCCTTCGCCGAAAAAATAGGTCTCCCCCCCACAACACTGCAATCCATGTTATCAAGAGGGATTGGTAAAGCGTCTGTTGATAATGTCATAAAAGTTTGTAAGGGATTAGGAATTACTACTGATGATTTAGAAAGACTCGCAACTCAAGAGGACAATACTGTTAAAGAAGAAGTTTCTATTTATGAAACCATCCAAAACGATCAATCAAACATTCTTCATATTCCTATCATTGGTTCTGTAGCAGCTGGTACACCAATATTCGCTGAAGAAAATATCGAAGGCTATTTACCCATGCTGAGTACATTTTTAAACAAACGTAAAAAGTATTTTTATCTTACTGTAAAAGGCACTAGCATGAATCTCGAATTCCCTGATGGTTCTTATGTTTTAGTAGAGGAAACTCCTTATGTTGAAAACGGACAAATTGCTGTTGTAAAAGTCAATGGTTATGATGCTACCGTGAAAAAGATTTCAAAATCCGGAAGCATCATTACTTTAATACCATTGAGTAATGACCCTATCCACGAACCAAAAACTTACGACCTTTCAGCTGAAGATGTAAAAATAATTGGTCGCGTTGTACAGGCAGTAAAGAATTATTAAGTTATAGCACAAGTGATTTAAAAAAGATAAAATCAATTCTTTTGAAAAGATTTTCTTAGTAACATGATTTAAAATAACCAAAAACAATCCATTATCTAGTAGTTAATATATCCAATAACTTCACTAAAAAAGCCCTGATACCGTAGTATCAAGGCTTTTTTAGTTCATAAATTATATAAAACTTACGTTTATCTGATAATGTTTTTCTATGATATCACTACTTGTTATTAATTATTGGCTTTTATGTGGCTATTTTTCATTTTGCAACCACATAAAATTGTAATAATAGGGAATTAAAAAACCCTTGATACGAGTTGTATCAAGGGTTCAAGCCTCTTAGTATAGAGACATATATTGATCGCGTTCCCATTGGTGAACTTGTGTTCTAAAGATATCCCACTCAATCTCTTTCGCTTCGATGAAGTGCTCAAGTAAGTGTTCTCCTAGTGCACCGCATACTACTTCATTAGATTGTAATGTAACTAATGCTTGCGCTAATGTTGCTGGTAAGTCAACGATACCTGCTTCTTCGCGCTCTTCTTTTGTCATTACATAGATGTTACGATCTACTGCTGCTGGTGGAGTTAATTTGTTTTTAATTCCATCAAGACCTGCAGCTAATAATGTAGCCATTACTAAATATGGGTTTGCAGCTGGGTCAACACTACGCACTTCTACGCGTGTACTAATACCACGAGATGCAGGGATACGTACTAACGGACTACGGTTTTGTGCAGACCATGCTACGTAACAAGGCGCTTCATATCCAGGTACTAGACGTTTATATGAGTTTACAGTTGGGTTTGCTATCGCTGTAAATGCTGGTGCATGTTTTAAAATACCTGCGATGAAGTGACGAGCATCATCACTTAATTGTAAGTCACCGTTTGCATCAAAGAATACGTTCTCACCATTTTTAAATAATGATAAGTTACAGTGCATACCTGAACCGTTCACACCGTATAGTGGTTTTGGCATAAACGTTGCGTGTAAACCATGTTTACGAGCAATTGTTTTTACAACAAGTTTGAATGTTTGAATGTCATCACATGAGCGAATTGCATTTGCATATTTAAAGTCAATTTCGTGCTGTCCTGGAGCAACCTCATGGTGAGATGCTTCAATTTCAAATCCCATTTCTTCAAGTTCAAGAACGATATCACGACGACAGTTTTCCCCTAGATCCATCGGCGCAAGGTCGAAGTATCCACCGTTATCGTTTAGTTCTAATGTTGGATTTCCTTTTTCATCAACCTTAAATAGGAAGAATTCTGGCTCTGGTCCAAGATTGAAGTCTGAAAATCCTAAAGCTTCCATTTCTTTTAACACACGTTTTAAGTTGTTACGTGGGTCTCCATCAAATGGAGTGCCATCTGCATTGTAAATATCACAGATTAGTCGAGCTACTTTACCTTTTTCAGCTGTCCAAGGGAAAATTACCCAAGTGTCTAAATCAGGATATAAATACATATCAGACTCTTCAATACGTACGAAACCTTCAATCGAAGATCCATCAAACATCATTTTGTTATCAAGAGCTTTCGTTAATTGTCTCACTGGAATCTCTACGTTTTTAATTACCCCTAAAAGGTCCGTAAATTGTAAACGGATATACTTTACATTCTCTTCTTTCGCCAAACGGAAAATATCTTCTTTTGTGTATCTAGACATTATAAATTCCTCCTTAGTCCCTCTAATCGCCTTCAGAATCAGTTATCTTTAGTGAAAAAATCTTGAAATGTCACCTTGTCGCAATGAAGTTCGATTGAATCTACCTGTATGTTGTAGTTCATCTCGAAGTATTTTGCGAAGCTCAGTTTTTGAAATTTCTTTCGTTTCTTCTTTTACTTTCACTGCTTCTGTTTGATTTTCTTTCATTAATAACACTTGTTTAATACCAGCCATATTCAGGCCTTGATCTAACAAATCTTTAATTTCTAACAACTTATCTACATCGTTAAATGAAAATAATCTACGATTCCCCTTTGTACGGGTTGGAGAAACAAGATTATGCTCTTCATAGTAGCGAATTTGACGTGCAGACAATTGTGTTAAATCCATAACAATACCAATAGGAAACAGCGGGGCAGAACGTCTATCTTCTTTCATTTTTCAGTTCCTCCTTCGCCTTAACTGCTTCTCATTTTATACCATGTTATGTTTAGTGTCAATAGATGTTAGCTTTTCTTACATGATTTTTTATAATTTTTTTATGAATTTTTTCATTCTTTTTTCTAATCGCATAAATCATTACTTTTATACGAAAAAAGCTGCCAAAATCGACAGCTTCCCATTAAGAAATTATTAATAAATTCTTTTCAATCAATTCGTCAATCGCAGAACAAATCGCAATTTTAACATGCGAATACGTTAAGCCACCTTGCACATACGCAACATACGGTGGTCTAATTGGACCATCAGCAGACAATTCAATACTTGCACCTTGAATAAACGTTCCCGCCGCCATGATTACATCATCTTCATAACCTGGCATATAGTTTGCATACGGAGTAAAATGCGAATTAATTGGAGATGCATATTGAATCGCTTGGCAGAAGGCAATCATACGGTCTTTATCATCAAATTGAACCGATTGAATTAAGTCTGTTCTTGGCGCATTCCACGCTGGTGACGTGTTCATTCCTAACTTTTCTAAAAACGCAGCTGTAAAAATTGCACCTTTCAGCGCTTGTCCTGCAACATGTGGCGCTAAGAAGAACCCTTGATACATTTCTTGCAGACTGTATAAAGACGCTCCAGCTTCCGCACCAATTCCCGGAGACGTTAAACGATATGCACACGCTTCAACATACTGTTCTTTCCCGACAATATAACCACCAGTTTTAACAATTCCGCCGCCCGGGTTTTTAATAAGCGAACCCGCCATTAAATCTGCACCAACATGACATGGCTCTTGCTCTTCAATAAACTCGCCATAACAGTTATCTACAAACACAACAACATCAGGTTTAATTTCTTTAACAAACGCGATCATCTCTTTAATTTGAGAAATAGTAAACGATGGACGAGTAGCATAACCTTTCGAACGCTGAATACCGATCATTTTCGTATTATTATGAATCGCCGCTGCAACAGCCTCAAAATCAACAAGCCCAGCACTAGTTAGCGAAACTGCATTGTAACCGATATTATATTCTTTAAATGAACCTACACCTTTCCCACGTACACCAACAATTTCCTCTAACGTATCATACGGTTTCCCAGTGATATACAATAACTCATCTCCCGGGCGTAAAATACCAAATAACGCTGTAGAGATAGCGTGAGTACCTGAAATAATTTGCGGACGAACAAGTCCAGCTTCCGCCCCAAATACATCAGCATACACTTTTTCTAACGTATCACGGCCAATATCATCATAACCATAACCTGTTGTCGGGATAAAATGCGAGTCACTAATTTTATGTTTCCGAAAACTTTCTAATACACGAAACTGATTGCTTTCAATCACTTCATCCGCACGTTTATGTACTTCTGTAATCTGACTCTCTACTTCTTTTACAATTGAAGCAATTTTTTCTCCATTTTTCAAACGATCAAACATTTTTATTTTCTCCTTCTTCCACTAAAAATCTCTTTAATTGCACATTAAGCGATGAATGAGTAAAAATATACCCTGCACAATCATATACAAATTTATCTTCTAGAAACTCCATCTTTGCTAATAGAGTTTCCGTCTTTAAAAGCGTTAACAACTTACCTTCACTCGGAGGGATTTCCACTCGATAACAATCCATTTCTTTCTTCATCTTCGTTTCTATCGCTTCTTTTATACGCAATAAATCACTTTCTTCAAAAGCACTAGTCATTAAGAAATCACTTTTCGGAAACGGAATAAAGTTTTGATGTAATTCATCTTTTTTATTATATAACGTAATAATAGGAATATGGTTAATTTCAAGTTCTGATAATAATCGTTTTACTGTTTTTTCATGCCCTATGTAGTTAGGATCCGCGGAATCAACTACCTGTAAAATGACATCTGCTTCCCCCGCTTCTTCCAGTGTCGAACGAAAAGCAGCGATTAATGAAGTGGGTAAATCTTGTATAAAACCAACAGTATCAGTTAGTAATACTGTATAACCAGAAGGTAACGGCATCTTCCTCGTCGTTGGGTCTAATGTTGCAAACAGAAGGTTTTCTTCAAACGTATCAGCTTCCGTTAATCTATTAAACAGTGTCGATTTCCCTGCATTTGTATACCCTATTAACGAAACTTGAAATACTTTATTATCTTTTCTTCTCTCACGATATCTTTTTCGATGTTCCACAACAACTGCAAGTTGTTTCTTTATTTCATCAATACGGGATCGAATATGACGACGATCCGTCTCTAATTTCGTCTCACCTGGTCCTCTCGTTCCAATACCACCACCAAGACGCGATAAGGACAATCCTTGCCCCATAAGACGCGGCATTGTATATTGCAACTGAGCTAATTCTACTTGAAGCTTACCTTCCCTCGACTTCGCACGTTGCGCAAAAATATCCAGTATTAGTTGCGTTCGATCAATTACTCTCGCATTTAATACTGAGGATAAATTCCGAATTTGACTCGGCGTTAATTCATTATTAAATACAATAACATCCGGCTCTAATTCTTCAGTTAACATTGTAAGCTCTTCTAATTTCCCTTTACCTATGTAAGTTGCCGGATGAAACTTTGGTCGTTTTTGCGTTGTTGACACTAACAATTCTGCTCGTGCAGTCTTCGCTAGTGATGCAAGCTCTTTCATGGAATGCATAAATTTTTCATCATCATCTTGCGGCAATTGACAGCCTACTAATATGACTTTTTCTTTTTCTTCCATCAAATATGTTCACTCATCCTTTTCGAAATTTAAACCTTCTAATATAATAGCAGAGGAAGCACATTTCATCTAGTTAGCGGGGGAGAAAATTCATGGCATGGGAGATTTTTAGCATCATAGGCACAATCGCTTTCGCACTAAGCGGAGCCATTGTTGCAATGGAAGAGGATTATGATATTTTCGGGGTGTATATTTTAGGAATGGCAACCGCATTTGGGGGAGGTGCCCTTCGTAATTTATTAATCGGTTATCCGATTGTCGCGTTTTGGCAACAAGACATGTTATTCCAAATCGCACTTTTATCAATGACTATTATTTTTCTTTTTCCAAATAAGTTAATTAGACATTGGAAAAAGTGGGAAAATATCACTGACGCTATCGGCTTATCAGCATTTGCTGTACAAGGAGCATTATATGCCCAAAAATTAAATTTACCAATTAGCGCCACAATTGTAGCAGCTGTTTTAACTGGTATTGGCGGCGGTATCATTCGCGATCTTTTAGCCCGCAGGAAACCTCTCGTTCTTCGAGCTGAAGTATATGCCTTTTGGACAATTTTAGCAGGTTTTTTAATTGGCGCTCAAATTATTGTTAGCGATTGGGCTCTTTACATTTTATTCATTTTAATTGTTTGCTTCCGCATGGTTTCTATTCATTACAAATGGCATTTACCACACAGACGTATCGAAACGAAAGAACGTTCAATCCATAAATAGCAATCTAACCTCTTTACATATCGTAAAGAGGTTTTTCTTTTCTAACGATTTTTTCTTTATATAATGTTTATACTAATTTTTAAAGTGAGGTGAATACAAATGACAAACCACGTTAATAAAGGAGCTCAAAAAAGCTCAGTAAATCAATTTGGACACGATCCTAATTCAGCACACGAAAAGAGCGCTAAAATGGAACACTTCCATAAAGTACACCAAGAAAAAGAAAAAAAAGAGTAAACGAACTTATACACAAAAATCGACGCACAGTTTATGTACTGTGCGTCTCCTCTTCGAGCATCAAATCCATACTCGATATTCCAATTAAATCATTTTTATCATAGGCATCTTCTTGCAACAACCGCATCGCCTGTGTACGAATTGATTTTTCAACAATATTCCGTACATACCGCCCATTACTAAACGATGTAATTTGCGACGAATACTTTACAGCATGTAAATGATCCCTAAATTTCCATTCAGCCTCTTTCGATAACTGATATTCACGATCTTCATACATTCTTTTCCCAATTTCCAACAACTGATTTACCGAGTAATCCGCAAATTCAATAATAAATGGAAAACGAGATTGCAGCCCTGGATTTAATGAAAGAAAGTGATTCATCTCTCTTGAATATCCAGCTAAAATCAATACAAAACCATGTTGTTTATCTTCCATATGTTTTACAAGCGTATCAATTGCTTCTTTTCCAAAGTCCTTCTCTCCTCCTCGAGCTAAAGAATACGCCTCATCAATAAACAAAATACCTCCCATTGCTTTTTTTATTAAGTCTCTTGTTTTTTGAGCTGTATGGCCGATGTACTCTCCTACAAGATCAGCACGTTCAGCTTCAACCAAGTGGCCTTTCGATAGAATATTCATCTCAAACAGCAATTTCCCTATCATTCTAGCAACAGTTGTCTTCCCTGTACCTGGATTCCCTTTAAACAGCATATGAAGTACTTGCTTCTCTGACTTCAATCCCTTCTCTTGTCTTTTTTTATTCACATAAATCCAAGCATATATTTCTTTTATTATCTTTTTTATATCATCCATCCCAACAAGCTTCCCCATCTCTTCTTCAATTCTCTGCAGCATTTCATGTTTAATTGCAGTTTCATTTGAAATTACCGTTTTATTTTCTGCGGCTGGCAAAGAAATTTTCTTTCGATGGTTTAACACAATATTAATTTGATTGTTGTTTTTCTTTCGCATCGATTGTTCCATATAATCACCTCATTTTATCCACTCACCAAATATTATTATTCCTGTCCCCCTTGTAAATGCCTATTTTCAGAAAAGTTTGCTATAATATAAGAAATAATTAAGGTGGTGGGACTATGGAGACAACGGAATTCCATGATACAATACAAGCCTTTTCTATTTTTTTATTGAATAAAGGCCGAAAACCCTCAACTATTAAACGTTATGTTTATGACGTTGAAGACTTCGGACATTGGTTAGAAAAAAACAAAAAGCTCCCTTCCAGTAATATATGGGCTACACTTTGTACAAAAGACTACGAAGATTACTTTTCCGATTTAAAAACGAATCGACATTACTCAGAAAAAACGATGCATCGTGTATTTATTGTACTAAATAGAATGCATCATTTTCTAAACATTCCTAATCCATTGAAAAATATGGAGATATCTATTCAACCAGACCGTACACTTCGTAACGAAGATTTCATTTCACCTGATGAAGAAAAAAGGTTAAAGTATATAGTCACTTCATTAGAAGGACTTTCAGAAAAACAACTTCCTGTGCGCCCCTTATTAATGGATCGCAATATTGCTATTTTAAATCTATTGATTGACTACGGTTTATCCTTACAGGAACTTACAGCATTAACAATGCATCACGTTCACTTTGAAACTAACACATTATCAATCCCAGCAACCGCAGGTGTAGAAAGAACAATTACATTAGCAAAAGAAGACAAAAAACAACTATATAATTATTACAAAAGCATCCCGGAACCAGTTCGTCCTAAATACCATAGTGATGATCCATTATTTGTCGCATTCGATTTTAACCGTGGAACATACAGGTGGGTATATGAAAATGATGCACCAAAGGCATTAACGGAAATTGCTATACAAAAAATGATTCGCCTCGAAGTGGCTAGAGCCAATTTACGTAAAGGAATTTCAGGACAACATTTTCGTAACACCTATATTTTAAACTTAATAAAAAAAGAAACTCCTGAATCAGAAATTATAAAACTCGCTGGATTCAAATCAAAAATTTCATTAAAGCGATATTATCAATACGCAGAAAATAGAAAAAACGCCTTATTGTAAGGCGTTTTTTCTATTTTTTCTTTAAACAAACGATTTTATTATGACCATTTAACTAATTTCTGCATCTACTATGATGAGTTTCGTTCACATTTTCGTGAGAAAGGAGAGATTTAATGTCTCGTTATAACGACAATCAAAACAAATTCTCCAAACCATGCTTTCCAAGTAGCGCCGGACGAATTCCAAATACTCCATCAATCCCAATTACTAAAGCTCAACTTAGAACATTTCGTGCGATTATTATTGATTTAACAAAAATAATCCCAAAACTTTTCGCAAATCCATCTCCCCAAAATATTGAAGATCTAATCGATACATTGAACCTACTGAGTAAATTTATTTGTTCACTAGACGCTACTTCCTCCCTGAAAGCACAAGGGTTAGCTATTATTAAAAACTTAATAACTATATTAAGAAATCCAACCTTTGTAGCAAGCGCTGTATTTATTGAGCTTCAAAATCTCATTAACTATTTACTATACATTACAAAATTATTCCGAATTGACCCTTGCACACTTCAAGAGCTCCTTAAATTAATAGCAGCATTACAAACTGCTCTAGTTAATTCTGCTTCGTTCATTCAAGGACCTACCGGACCTACTGGACCAGCAGGCGCTACTGGTGCCACTGGGCCTCGAGGTAACACGGGCGCTACTGGACCTACCGGTGCCACTGGGCCTCGAGGTAACACGGGCACTACTGGTGCCACTGGACCTCAAGGTAACACGGGCGCTACTGGACCTACCGGTGCCACTGGGCCCCGAGGTAACACAGGTGCTACCGGCGCTACTGGTGCTACTGGACCTCAAGGTGTTCAAGGTAACACAGGTGCTACCGGCGCTACCGGCGCTACTGGTGCTACTGGACCTCAAGGTGTTCAAGGTAACACAGGTGCTACTGGTG
>NZ_JAKUFX010000097.1:0-22451 GCF_022663635.1 Bacillus cereus group sp. BfR-BA-01356
GGGTTTATTTGAGATGCTTATTTTTAAGAGTATGCTTTTATTTTAGGAATGTTTTGATCCGATGAGTCGAAAGCTCAGGTTGTGCTCACTCTTAAGTTGATGGGCATGGGTGCAAATTCACTATAAAAAACAAATTATGTCATCGTTGGAAAATATGTTAGACGAAATCTCCCATGAACTAGAGAAATTACAACAAGAAAAGAGCGATTTATTTCTACAGCTGGATTTGTTGGATGATGAATATCATAATCTACCAGATAGCAATGAAATTTTAGAACTATATCAAGCTTCAAACAGGAACGAACAGAGTATAAATGATATTTTTGAGACTAAGTTAGATTCTGTAAGAAAAAGGCTTACTACTCTTCAAAACGAAATGGATACAATGACTAGACGTATTCAGGTAGAAGCAGATTTTACAGAAATTCCATTAACATCTGAAGCATTTTCACAAGTGAGAGATGAAATGCACCGTTATGATCGTCATTTGAATCAAATTAAAATGACTTATACCGAATTAAAAAGTATTCAACAATCGATGGACTCATACAACACACAAAAGCAGTCATTACTAGAGGATGTAGATAATTTATCTGCAGAGATTTTGTCACACGAAAAGGAATTACAGAAAATTGAAGTTCAAATCAGTGTCATAATGGAAGAGATGGAGCATTCGGGGCTACTTGATAATGAAAGGCAAATCCTAGAATATATGAAAGAATTACAGTCCATTCCTGATAAAAAGGACTATCTCAGAAAAAATTTGCTTAAAGAAGAAAGTAAATCATTGCAGTTAAGTGAGAAGATAAGTTTTATGTTAATAGAGCAAGGCGTTAGAGAGGTTATTCGAGATGCATGGGAAAAGTATTTTAGCTCCCTCTTCACGTTAGGTGAAAATGATACTTTGAGAAGAGTAGCTGAGGGGTATTTGGAAATTGCTCGTAATTATCTGGTCGGGAAAGAAGATTTAAGGAGTCTTTGTACACGGTCTGAAAAAGAGTTATTAAATGAATTCTATAAGTCTAGACAAGCAATTGCACAGTATTCTCCAATTCTTGATGAATACGTTAGTAACGTTGAGGATAACCTTGAGATTCCATCAGAGTTAGACGAATTGAACTTAGAGACGGAATGGAACAATCTCATTTCTCTACGTAAGTACAAACTTGTTCTAGACATACAAATTAACGGCATTATCCAACGAAGAGAACCACGTTATGTGCTTTCCGTTCTCAAAGAACGCATGGACTTGCAGCGAGCTAATTTAAGTGAGCGGGATAAGAGAATGTATGAGGAAATTCTATTGGGTTCCATTGGTCGAACAATTAAGCGGAAAATTAGTCAAACGAGAGAATGGGTAAAAGACCTGAATGAAATTATGATGAACATCAATACGGGGGGCGGGCTACAGTTCGGAATTAAGTGGGTACCATTGAAAGCTACAACCGAAGAAGAACTAAATACAAGAGAAATTGTTCGTTTACTCGAAATTGATGCTCCTTTGTTAAAGCCCGAAGATCGTGAAAAGTTAATTGATCATTTCAGAAGTAAAATAGAAACAAGGAAGCTAGAACAAGGTTTAGACCAATATACTGGTTTCGATTTAAAAGAAACATTTAAAGAAATACTTGATTACCGTAATTGGTTTGAATTCCAGCTTATATCAAAGTACGTTAACGAAGAAGAATTCACTCTTGTGGATCAAGATAAGTTTGGAAAGTTCAGTGGCGGTGGAAGAGCATTAGCTTTATACATTCCGATATTAGCAGCAGTTAGTTCTTGTTATGGCGAAGCTCATTATGACTCGCCCCGTATTATTTCAATGGATGAAGTTTGGGCTGGAATTGATAATAAAAATATTAATGAAATGTATAAGTTACTTGAGGAACTTGAGTTTGACTTTATTTCGAACAGTCAATTCGTTTCTGGTTGTTCTCCAGCTTTGAAAGGATTATCGATTTATGAACTAATCAGACCAAAGAACAGTAAAGAAATCAATTTCGGAAGGTATATCTGGAATGGAAAATACAAAGAATATGTGAAAAATAACTCATTAAGCGAAGACTATCCTGGTTCGGCCAATATGTAATGGAGTTGATTTTCATTGTATTCTCAAATTCAAGAAACAGTGAACTATTTTCGTTCAAAAGGTGGCTACGACCGCCTTTTTTATTTGTTTAGAGAAGAAGTTATTCGATACGGAAGAGTAAAAGGTGTTGTAATTTTAAAAAACGCAACAGATCAGGAAAAGGAATGTTTGGATGGGATAATGCCTAACATCAATTTTAAGGATACCGATATTAAAGTACGCTTACTTACTTTTGAGAAAAGATTAAAAGAAAAAACAGTTTATGATAGCGTAAATTTGGACGATTTATTAGAATGTTATTTTTCTCAAAACATCGTTAGTAAAAAAGAAGTTGATGAGCGTAAAAGAAGCAGAAAGGTTCAATTTATTGAAGATGTATCTAAATATACAAGCCACCCTTATTATCAATACTATATAGTCTCAATAAAGAGAAAAGAAAGAGGATATAAACGTTTTATGAATTTGTATGAAGAATCATCTTCTACTTTAAGGAAATATTTATCCCACTTAAGCCAGTCGATACAGCTTTTACCCTTAAGTAAAATGACGCATGTTACTATGTTTGCAGCTAAAATGACAAAAGATCCTCATGCCTATGATGTACAAACCTCATTAGGCGACTTATTTTTTGATATATTGACAATTGCCTATGAGAAGGAAATAACAAATACGCAATTATCATCTAAATTATCTATAGAAGACATCAATGATATATTGAATCATTATAATTTAATTAGAGATGATATTTCTAGTGATGTGATATTCACAGGTCTTTATGCCAAAGATATAAGAGGTTTACCAATAGAATATATTGATTTAGCAACAAAGCATGACACTGTTTTGAAGTTACCTTTATGTGAGCTTATAAAGGTAGAAAAATTCTATCCAATTAAATCATTCAAAGTTGTTTATGCATTTGAAAATCCTATTCTTTACAAGGTTTTTATTGAATCAGTAAAAGAAGAAGTTGGGTGTTATCCTCCTTCTGTGTGTACGAGTGGACATTTTTCTTATGCATTATGGAAGTTCTTCGATAAACTTATCCCATATAACTCTACTGTAATCATTAAGACTAATTTCGATATGGATCCGGAAGGATTAAAAATGAATGATAAGCTATATAGTCGCTATGGAGAGGTGATCCACCCGATTGCTTATTCTAAAGAGTTACATCAAGAGCAACAGTCGGATAAGAAAATTCATCTTAACCGATTAAAGCAATTAGATAATCTTACACATGGTGTTCTAAAGGAAATGGGTGAGTTGTTAAAGGAAGCACCCCAGGCATCGTATCAAGAGAACTTTCTTGAAGCTTGTTTAGAGGATGCTATTAGCCAATTTAAGAGGTGAGTGAGAATTATTTTAAAGAAGAGTAGAAATCATTACTTTAAAAGGAATTTTTAGAATGTGTTTAATGAATATAAGCGATTAGTAGACTCTAAGTGCGACATTATGAAGTTAAATTTTATAATTGGGATAAATAAAAAACAAGGAAAATCTGTGGGGAATGTTGCCGGCATATGCCGGTTTGGTTCAACTAACCAGCAATAGAGAACGAAGAACCCCCCACTGGTGGGGGGTCAATATCTGTATTCATCAAAGATATTTTGAATTGTACGATCTATTTCCATTGATATTTGTTCACTATTTAAAGTGCCTAAGTGTGAAGAAATCTTCTCTTGAATATCTCTTAATCGTGTATACGGTAGAGAAAGTAATTCATTTCCCATGTAGGTTTCGAACTCGTAACCATCTGCTAATCTAACCTTCCATCGATAATCTATTATTCGTGTAGTGAACGGCAGAATTTCGGATAAGGTTAAAGAGAATGCTAAGTCGCCTTCCTCAAAAGTTTTTCCTTCTAAAAAGGTATCTTCTAGTTCTTGAAGTCTCGTGTTTCTGAATAGAGCCATTGTAATTCCTCCTTTTTAAAATTTCCTTTGAATAAGGATATAATTTAATTATAATATATATTAATATAATTATGTAATTGGGGATTTTAGTTTTGATTTGAAATAAAAATGAACAAAATCATTTTAACATGGATTCGATACCAAAAGTAAATACAGGAAAGTATAGTGTTGAAGAATTATCAAGAGAACAATATCTTAAGGTAGCGGCTGAAAATTTTTTAAGTATGCTATGTAACGATTATATTGAAGCAGGCTATTACTCTGGTTCTGAGTTGTATCTTAAATCTAAACTTGAGAAAGAATCAATGATAGTTAAAAGTTGGCTAAATAAGTTTTCTTATGACAACTTAGCTAATTCGGAAATATTAGTTAAAATACTTCAATCCATATCTGATATTGGCTATAAAAGAATAATTTCGGAAGGTTTCATCATGACTATGGATGCTAAATAACTATCAACATATTTAAAAATATATAGTAAAATAAAATTGTGAATACTCCATTTATTGTTATTTAGATAATATAAATATTACAATTACCTTGGCTACTATAGAGGTAATTTTAGAGTATTTGAATTTATAGTAATTGGAATTAAACAGACAAAAAATTGAAATTGTTTAGTATCATAACTTAATATAGCAAACAAATGGAGGTAAATATGGATTTTTTAGATTCAAGATTTAGAGAAAATACAATTCTTATGTATAAAAGCATAGATCCTAATTTGGATTTTGATGTCAATTATAATTTTTATTATGATGAAACGAATAATTGTAGAAAATTAAAAATAAAAAACGGGAGATTAAATACTCACAAAGATAAGGATTTTGTTTTGGGAGGTGTAGTGTTAGAAAAAGACAATATTAAAAATATAGAAGTTTCATTTGACTCTCTAAAGAAAAAATTAAAAGTGCAATCAAATTTAAAACCATTTTTGGAGGAGGAAGTGATTTTTTTTAATGTATTCACAGTAGGAAAATGCATGATTTTACAGGTCGGCTTTTAGTAAATGATATTTATATTCATTTTTCAATGTTGAATCATTTATATTATTCTAGTGTAGATATTATCGATTCATTAGAGGTGGATTTTGAATTAGGTAATTATTTGAAAACATGTTTATACCAAATTGTCTACAAAAATATAGATAATTTTATGGGGATTTTTGATAAATATAAATATCCTAATGTAGGAATTAATCTAAGTCCATCTTTTTATAATGAAATGATTAATTGTATAAATTCTACTAAGGTAATAGATAATATTGATTTACAATGTAAGGAAGATTTGATTAAAATGTTTAATTATGGAAGAGAGAAGGAGCCTCTTTTTTTAGTTAATAATGAGGATAAAGTTCTGATTAAAGAATATTATATGATGTATGCTAGACCTATATTTATGTTTAAAAATGCATTTCATTTTTTTGATGAGGAATTTGACGTACAGAATGAAATTAAAAAGACTGGAATAAAACTAGATCAAGAAGAGATGAAAAATTATAAATTCATTAAGTCAGATGATAGTGATTTTATTCAATTATCAGATATAATGGTGGGGATTTTAGGAGAATTATTTGAGTTTATTAAGCCCATTCCCATTGATAAAATTGAAAATGTTTATACTTCTTTTGATGAGCACCATCAAAAAGGTTTAAACTTATTAAAAGCATTGCTTCATAAATCTTATCAAAAAAACGCTGCTTTTAGAAATATGTCTTGGAACTAAGAGTTGCAATATAAATTCGATAAAATAAAGGATATTAATAACATTCTTTCAACTTAATGAATTGATATATTGTTTTGATGTATTTAATATAAATTTCTTATAAAATTAAGTATCTATATAGTAAGAAACAAGGTGATTTTGATCAATTCTTTGAAATTAATTCTTTTTAAAGTAGTATGAGGATTCTATGAGTGTTTTTTGATGATTTAAAGATTTGAAATATACAGATTAAATAAAAAGTATAAAACTATTGTAATATGGGGGGGTTTGAGTGAATCCTTATCAAAATATGTCTAATGATGAAAGTGGAATTAAAAGTTTAAGTGGTTTTGCATATCAAATACGTGTGTTTGTATATTATATGTCGAAGATGATTGGAAATAATCAACAGATAGAATTTGAAACTTTAGAGGATGTTGTAGTCAATAATACAAAAGTACATGTTTCAATGGATGAAAAATCTGATTCCTTTAGAAGTTTATTAAGAATATCAGATGGGTATTATGCAATTCAAGTAAAAAGAACAAAAATTAATGTTACCACTAAGAAAAAGTTACTATTTAACTGGTTATTGATTGAGTCTAAAAATTCTGATATCAGTAAATACATATTATATACGGAGGATGAGTACGGTAATACAGGAGAGTTATTTGATATTTCTCACCAAGAATTGTACGAAGAAGTTATTAATTCAACAAAGAAATCTAATGCTTTAATTAGTAAAGTTAAATCGGAGTATATAAATGATCCCGAAAGGTTTGAAAAGGCATATAAAAAAGTAGAGGCCAAATACAAGTTTGTTTCAGAACAAAATTTAAATAATAAAATATTAAATGGATTTGCACTTCACTTTAGGAGAAGTGGTATAAGTGATCTTATATTTGCGCTGAGAGTAAAGGAGCTTATTATAAATATCACAGGTGATATAATAGCATCTGTTGACAATAAAAGACCTTATGTATGTACATTTCAACAGATGATGCAAAAAATTGAGGATATAAGCAATCGTATAAAAGAAGAATATTATGAACCAGATTACATGTCTTTTAAAAAAGCTAGAAGTGTTAATTTATCTGATCAATCAATTTTACATTCAAGAGAATATTTGCAGTTGTTGAAATGTAATTTGTCTGAAAAGAGAATCGAAGAACATCTAATCTATCAACAATATTATGAGAGTATTAAATATCGTCTTTTAGAAGATAATAAATTGAATGTTGTTGAAAATATAGAAAATACAACATATGACAATTTTTGTAGTGTAAAAGAAGAATTGGAAGCTGATGATGATGATTCGCCAATAAAAAGGTTAAATGGAACAAAGAAAATGGATAATTCTTATGTCCGAAATAATCAAACAAGATACGGGTCATGTATCTATCTTACAAAAGATGACATAGATGAAGAGATAAAGATCTCTTGGGAGGATGGCCAGTGAAAAAAAATATGTCTGAATTAGAGATTATTATGCTTAGTACCTATTGTGATATAGTTTTAGGAATTTTAAAAACACATAAAAGACTAAGTGTTAACAAAGTTATAACATTTTCTTATCTCATTAAAAAGAATAAATTTATGCGTTCAAATATATATAATGCATCAAATAAGAATGATTTAGTACTAAAATGTTTATCTCAGTTATCAGGATTATTCGATGATTATTGTGAAAATTTAAAATATATCATTGCATCTATTCATTTGTTGGTGAAAAATGGGGAAGTTTTCGAGGATTGGGGAGAATTAATATATAAGAAAACTGATCAAGTTGTTGAGGAAGAGAAATCATTTATTAATCTTGCGATTAAAGAAAGTTATAAATACTCTGATGAACAATTTTTAAAGGAAGTGGTCAGAAATGTTTAAAATAAATCGATTAAGTATGTTTGATAATAATGAAGATATATATACCTATAATTTTGAAAAGGGCATAAATTATTTTAAAGGAACTAATAACTCTGGTAAAACTGAATTTTATAATTTCATCGATTATATGTTTGGTGGAGAGCAAAATATAAAGGATAAAGTTTGGTATAAAGATACATTGAATTATGCTGTATTAGAATTTGAATATAATGAGATTTCCTATATGTTAAAGAGAACGCTTAATAAAGATATTAATTATTTTAGGTATAAGGATGAGAAATGGGGAGAATCTATTATTTTATCACAATATAAGGATAAGATTAATTCTGTTTTTACAATAGATCACTCGACTTTGAATTATATTAGAGAATTTACAGAAGAAAATTTGACATATAGAACTTTTACAATATTTAATTTCCTGGGTGAAAAATCATTGGGGAATCTGAATGATTTTTTTACAAAAAGTAAAGATATCAAGTATTCTACTAAGTTACCGGCTATTTTAAATTATATTTTTAATAATAATTTGGAGAAAATCTTTTTATTAAAAAAAGAGTTGCAAAAACTTCAAACGGAAGCTAGAAACCTTGAGAATTCTATGCAAAAGTGGAATTTTATAAAGGATAACATTAATCTGAATTTGAAGAAATTAAACATCGGTATGGAATATAACGGTAAAAACAAGAATATAATATTAAATGAAATAAATAACATTAAATCTTTAGAAGAAATAAAGAAAAAGAAACCAAAATCTCGCACTATATCTGAACTAGAAGCAATATACAATAATATCAATGAACAAATTAAGATTCATGAAAATACTATTGAAGATAGTAAAAATTTCGAAAAAGAAAATATTAATAGAAAAAAACTTGTACAAAATTTATCTAAATTAGTATCAGATAAAAATGAATATAAATATTTAGTAGATCCGATAACTAGAATGATAAATGATTTAGATAAGCGTATTTCATTTAATAAATATATAATAACTACTCATACGATTAAAGAATTAAAGAATTAAAGAAACAACGAGAAGAAGTTAAAAATGAAATATATGCAAATGAGGCTCGTTTTTCTTCTTTTGATATTTCAGAAAAGGCACGTTCTATTGCAATTATTGAAGAATATTTATATATTGATGTGCAGTATAATGCTCAGCAACTTGAATCTAAGCGAAAACATATAAAAAAGTTAAAAGAAGAAATCAAAAGATTGCAAAATAGTGACAATGATGAAAAAATAAAACAAATATCAGATTTTATTACCAGTTTGTATAAGTCAGCTACAGATGTTTCGGATATAATTAAAAACGATGAAAGTTTAGAAGGGTTTTATATTCAATACTACAAAAAGGGAAATCTATTGCAACCCAAAGTCCTAAGTACTGACACTAAAAATGATAAAAAGCTTGAAAATTATTATGTTGGTAGCATGGCGAGACACACTTTAATTCAATTTTGTGGATATTTAGCTTTTTTGTATATGTTGATTAGAGAAAATAAGTATCCTTTAATCCCAATGTTAGTAATTGACCACATATCCACACCTTTTGATTCAGGAAATAGGAAAGCTATAGGAACGATTTTAGAGAAGTTCTATAAAAAGTTAGATAAAAATGATTTACAAATATTTATTTTTGATGATAAAGATTATGAAGGTTTGTCTATTATTCCTGATCATAGTGAAAACCTTTTAACAAAGGATAAAACAGGCTTTAATCCATTCTATTATGAAGTTTGTGACCCTGGAAACTCGTAATTATTGTTAATTCCGGAAACCCCTTACTAAAAAGTAAGGGGTTTTTATGTTATATAGTTTGACCCTTTAAATTAACAATTTTATCAGATATATAATTTAATTTTTTATAGATAAAGATTATGATGTTTTAGATGATTTTGGGAATTTATTTTATAGACTCATCCTTATGTATAAGGGAGCTTTTGATATATATATATGATTTGATATTATTTAAAGTGAAAAATATCTATATGTTTTTGGTGGAAATTTACTTTTAACTAGTAAGGTTGTGAAAATATTGAGATTAATAAAGGATATGTATTCTTTAACGAATTTATCAACAATGGTAGATAGTGAATATAGTAGAGTACGTCCAGTGATGGTAATACAAAAGAATATAGGAAATCGATTTTCAGCAATAGTAATGGTAGCAGTAATAACAGCACGAATTAGTGAAGCTAAACTGCCAACTCATGTGAAATTGGATGCGAGAAAGTTTAACTTTTAAAGGAATTTAATTGTTCTTCTTGAGCAAATATGTACAATCGATATAAGGTGGTTAAGAATAAATAATTAGTGTTTTAAAGTATACAGTAATAATGAAACAGTTTCCAAGGACTTAAGTATTATCTGGAGAATTGATTCCCTTTTCGGAAGGAATTACTGAATCAGCTGAAAAAAGTTACATGTATATTATTAGTAATGAACTTGATATATTCGAAGATGATTACTGTGCAATTATCGATGATGTAGGTTGGAATAAGATGGAGCATTTGGAAAACGAACTACATAATGATATAGAGAAGAATATAAATGATATGAGAATAAAACAAGATGATTTTAAAAGATTGTTACAGTGAAGGGATATTTTACAGGATATCTGTTTCAATGTGTTCATTGTAGTGAAACCTATTATATGTTGATATGTCATAAATGTTGATGATATGAATATATTAGTCCTTCTCTCTAAATTGATTTTTGTGGAGAGGGAAAAAATACTATCTATTACTGATAAGGCCACCTCAAGAAAATAAAAACTAATCCTTCTTTTTCTAAGGTAGAACCTAGTATTAGTGAATTATATGAAATGAAATTTGACCTAAATTTCTCCTATGTTCGAAAATAAGAGGTATCCCAAAATAATAAAGTTTGTAAACCCAAATACCTTAATAGTATAATGCTCATAAAAAATAAACAAACATGAATTATGTGATGTATTGTCAATAATAATCTGTTTAATTCATTTTTGTATTATAATATTATGTATATATGATATTTATGGAAGAGGTGAGAGTTTGTTCGGTTTAAAAAATATGAATCCAATATTTTATATAATAATTATGGTTTTAGCAATATGCATGATTATTATAAGTTTTTTTGCAGATCAGAGTATACTTAATTGGTTCTATAGAATATTTTGGAGTGTGATTTTTATAACGAATTTAGTAATTTATATAGGTATAAAACGAAAGGGAAAGAGTAAAATAAATAAATTTTAAAAAGACTGATTAGAAAAAAGAAAAACCAAAGGACTAACAATGCCTACTAGAAAACTGTTGTGTAGAAATATTTTGTTTAAAATTATTAGAATATAGGAGAAGAGAAAATGAATTATGTGTTAGGTTGTCTATTCTTTATATCATTAGCTGTAGTTTTTGTTTTTTATTTTAAACTGAAGCAGCAGTCACTAGAAAAAGAAAAATTAGAGTTAGAGAAAAAGAAAATTGGTGAAAATTATCTAGAAGAAATAGCTGCAACTATAGCTAATTATGAACAACAAAAGGAAAATATAAAGAAAGAGATACAGAATGAGGAAAGAGAAAAATATAATGAACTTAAGATAAGTGTCAATACAGAAATTAAAAAATACGCAAATCAATTACATGCACAATACAATATAGAAAAAAAAGAAATAGAAGAAAAACATTACAATGAAATAAAAATATTAAATAAATTATATACCGATTTAAAAGTATCAACAAGAAATAGAGGTGAAGTAAAAACACAAGAAATTCTATGTGATATAAAAAAAGAATTTGTTCAAAAAGGATTAGTACTAGATAATGAAATGCATATTATGCCTAATATATTCATACCAAATACACATAATCTCTATGGTAATAAGAATGGGAATAGTCAAATTGATCATTTAGTATTATTAACTACAGGGATTTACGTAATTGAAACAAAATATTGGAAGGGGAAAATTATTCATGGACTTTCAAAAGAGAATAGTGGTATATATTCATTTATGATAGATGAAATAGGGAAATATCAAAAGCGGAAGGTAAAAGAAGAAACTTTTGTATTTGTAACGGAATCATCTTCAGAAGAGGACACACCAATAATAAAAATTAAAAATTATGGGAATCCGGCACATCAAGCTAAAAGCGCAGCAATTTCTTTCTATTATTACTTTAAAGAAGGAATCAAGAGAGATTTAAAGGGTTTAGTTAATCCCATTGTATACTTTGGGTATGAAACTAATGAGAATATGAATGAAGTAATAGATATATCAAATGAGGATTTACCTAGGTTAACTAATAAAGACCAACTTATTGAGCATTTTAAGAATGAGTTGGAGAATAAAACTAAGTTGTATACATCATCCCATTTATATGAAATAAAGAAAGTGATTGAAAAAATAAATTATTTGAACGGTTAAAAAGGAGATTGAAATTTCGCTTTAATTCAGACAAATAAGATTGAAGTTTTTAATTATTGCTGTATAGTTTTTAAATTAATATATATAAGAAATTTTATACCAGCCGATGAAATTAATATAAATAAATAAATAAATAAATAAATAAATAAATAAAAAGCGTAGCATTAGCAGGCGCTTTTTGTTTATTTTGTGCCCAGCTGCTGCTGGTGAAAATAGAGCTAAGTCGCCTTGTTAATTGGTAGAGAAATCCTAAGATTGAAGTCCTTTCAAAATTAAAAATCTCTAGGATGGTAACAGATGATAATAGTTGAAAGTGCTTGGACGGAAAGAAATCTAAAGTTAGATTTTATATTTGATAGGAAATTTGAGCAATTCTTTTTCTTGAAGTCTATTACACCAAAGAGGTATTTAAACTCTCATAAAAGTATATATTTAACCTCTGTAAGAAAACCATTAAATGGGTATCAAAAAGGGAAATATTTCTTGTTTTTTATTGGCATAGTAGTAATTCTATTAGCGTAGTTAAGAAAATACCTGTGATGTAGATCATCTTACATCGCTCTCTGTGCAATATTTATCAACGGCAGATATGAAATTAAATTGTGCATGGAATTTAGTATTAACTTGTCAAGAATGAAATAGGAGAGAACACAATGGTAAGTTTGCAAGAGTACCGCATGAATCTTTGGTGGAGCGACTAAATCAACAGAATGAATATCTAATTGAAAAAACATCCTCTTAAAGGGGTAATTAACATAAATGAGGAAATAATTGTAATTTAAGAGCGGGATTTTTAAAAATAAATTTTAATTATGCATCTGTTATTAAAGGTTCTTGTTAAATGGCTTAACAATATTACGATATTAGATTTTAAAATATAAAAATAAATTAACTTATAAATATTAAGTGGAAATTAAATTTTTCTTCAAGCTATATTAAGTTTAGATGTAAAGTAGGAAGGAGAGAATAAAAAATGGTTGCATAGTAAATGCCTTTATTAAAGCTCTTTAGAACTAGATTAGTAGGCTTAAATAATCAATTATCGTACTAGTAATGATATGATTAAAGTTTCTTCTACTGGACAATTAACAACTTATTTTTCCACAACAGCAAAAGTATATGTATATGGAAATGGCGTTTTAGATCATACAATCACAGTAATTGTTGGAAAAGGTTATAGTTAGTTGATATATTCTATATTTCTTAACAGATAACTAGTAATTTGGATAAGTATTCTATGAGAAAACATTTTGTTCATAGATCATTCAAATCATCAGTTGTTAGTTAATATTAAATCTAATTAAGAAATAATAGACACGAAACTTATTAACTTTTATTTTTTATTTGAAGGAAAACGTATTTGAAGTAAGCATAAGGAATTAAATGAAGTTGAAGTGTAAAAGCCCCTTACGATAGGGGCTTTTTATTATATGTTTAGGTTTATTCGTGACATAAAGGTCCTATTAATTTTATAGTTAAAAAATAGAAATGGCGAATTAATTATAGTATAAGCCCTGTTAATATATATTACAGAAATGGTGAAGTAAATTTGATTCTATTATCACTTATACTATTATATTTACAATAAAATGAAATTATGTTTGTGAAAGATAACTACATAATGTATATTTAAATTATAATTTTAAAATATAGTGAATTTATAAGAAATTTAGTGTGTGAGGGGTTTGATATGAGTAGTGAAAATAAAAATGCAAAACTACAGAAGTTTGAAGAGCTTGGGGAGAAACGTATGAACGAAGCAATCAAGAAAATTCGATTGCTTGGTAATTTAGCAAATAGGAATAATTATGATTATACAGATGATCATGTAAAGGCAATAATATCAACATTGGAATCAGAGATTCAGTTGCTCAAAAATAAATTTCGTAAAGAAGAAAATACTGAAATTAAATTTAGATTTCGTTCAAAAAAATAAGAGAGGTGTAATATATGTCAGCAAACAAAACACAAAATGATATTCAATTCTCTAAAATTAGCAATATAGAGGAATGTAATTTTCATCCGGTTCTACAGCGTTTTTATGGGATGGGAGTACGCGGTTTAGTACGTGAAAATATACAAAATGCGCGCGACGGGAAATTAAAAGGGAGTGCAGAACCTGTCATTGTTGACATTCAAACAGGCGTGATTGATAAAAGTGATATACCAGGAATTCAAGAGATTGAAGAGCACGTTTTAAGTTTGGTCGGTCAAAATGAATATACACAAGAAATAATTGAACATATGAAAAAAAGTTTAAATTTAGAAGAAGTAAGCTATATCTCATTTGAAGATAAAAACACACGTGGTTTATCAGGTGCACGTAATGGTCAAAGTAATTCTTCACAAGATACATTTGGTGTTTATGCATATAGTAAAGGTTTTCATGCTACTGAAAGTGATAAAGAGTTAGAAACTGCTCGAGGAGGTTCCCATGGTATTGGAAAAATTGCATCAAACAGCGCGTCTGATTTGCATTTAATGTATTTTGCAAATTGTGATGAGTATGGAGATAAGCATATTGGTGGAACAATCCAATTAGTAGAGCATGAATATGGTGGGAATTTTTATCGGGCAACTGGTTATTTTTCAGATGTAAAGGATCTAGAAAAGGGTCGTACAAAATATGTACCATTTGAAAATACATATCATCAAATTTTTCAAAAAGATACTCGAGGCTTAAAAATTGTAATTCCTTATTTCCGGGAGGAGTTTAATGATGAAGTGGAAATTATTAAAACAGTTTGTGATAGCTTTGCAGTTGCGGTTTTAAAGGGTGAATTAGTAGTAAACGTAAATGGAGAAGTATTGAGTAAAGATACATTAGAGTCTTATGTAAAAGATCCGATGTACTATCCGACAGAAATAGCAAAAATGAAAAAAGAGTTTACCCCGCTTTATGTAGATACTTATTTGTATTCAGAGCCACAACAAATAGTAGTAAACAACGGTGAACGTGACTTTAATTTCAAATTATACTTTACATACAATGAAGAGATTCCAAAAGGGCGCACAGCTATATTTCGTACCATTGGGATGAAAATTGAGGATTTTAAAGTTGGTGGATATGCGACCAAGCCTTTTAATGCGGTATTAATTGGTGAATTAGAGGAAGATGCGTATTTAAAATCGTTAGAAGATGAATCACATACTACAATTATGAATCCGAAAATTAAAGACCCAAAATTAAAAGCAAATGCGCGTAAATTTATTAAGGACTTATCAAAGAAAATAGCAGAAATTGTTGATAAAAAAATGCGTGATAATAATTTACCAGATGGTGAAATGGATACGGCAGATGTTCTTTACACAATTGAAACGCAATTCAAAAAAGAATTAGAAAAATCACTTGGCACCGTTGTGATAAGTGAGGGAAAACAAGTGATGAAATCAAATGTTAATGGAACATCTATTAAAAAAACAAGGAAAAAGACTGGAGATGATGAGACAGAAGAAAGAAAAAAACGTAAAAAAAGAGGTAGGAAAACTAGAAATGATCTTATACGGAAGAAAGTAAAAAAAGATGTCTCAGATGAGATGGGAGATTCAAAAGAAATATTTAGTATAAATCCTAGTCTGGTTCAACGTGTCATTTTGCAGAATCGAGAAATAATACGTATTGATTTTACCGATCAAGTTGTTTTGAAAAATATAACAATTTGTGATATCTCATTCCGAGTAATTGATGGGATGGGTGAGGAGCATCATGTTATGTTTTCAGAAAACTATCATTCTATTACAGATGTACATACAAACCGGGAACATCCGTTAAATACTTATACTTTAAAAGAAATAGCAATCCAAAACGGTATTGTGCAATTAAGTGTTCACTTAAAGTCTAATTATAATCGTGCCTTAAAATTTATTTATTATGTGGAGGTTTAATATCAGATGATATATAAGAAAGATGCTAATTTTCCGTATCCCATATTAACAAATTCATCGATGAGCTATGCAAGTAGTGAATTTAATTTAGATATTGATTTAGAAGAAAATACGGATACTTATCGCTTCAAAATAAAATCAAGTATTTCATCTCCTTTTCTTTCTGCTTTAGTTGAAAGTGGAGAGGCGGTATTAATTTTGATAGTACAATCAAAGGATAATAAATTCTTTGTACTAGATAAGGGCCAAAACTACGTAGAAATTCAAAAGTCGCGTATCTCTTTAAGTAAAAAACGGACTTCAATTCAATTACATTTACAGGCAAAAGAAAATATTACATTTCAAGAGAATTATGATTTAGACCAGTTTTACACAACATTTAAAGATGAAATTATTGTAACCAAAGGTTCACTTTTAGGTTTTTCAAATATTGTACTGTTTGAGGAATGTCGCGCAAATCCTTTAGTCTTATTTGAGAAGAAGCTGGATAAACATTTACCTTCAGACATTAAAATTGAATTAGGACCAGAAACTATTATTATTCATTACCGTCATGAAGATTTACAGTTTGTAACATTGCCAAGAAATCAATCATTAAATAATACATATGTATATATGGGACTACGTGCAGCTTTACAACAATTTATTCAAAGGTATGCAGAAGGTGAAGATTCAGTAGAGCTCTTTAATTGTGAACCTGTAACTACACTTGATTTTAAGTTATATCAATTGATGACAAAAAAATGGTGGAAGAATTAAGTTTTGACAATATTGATGAAGTTATTTATAAAATATCAGATCGCATTATTGAGAAATTTGCCTCAGCAGTGAAAGGGTTGGCTGTCAATGGAAACTAAAGTACGATTGTTAAAACGAGGGTACCGTAGAAGCGAAGCATTTTATAAGGATTTTATAGAAAATAAAATTATGAAAAATGAAGAGTATTTTAAAGATGAAATAATTACATTGCCAAGCAATATACCCTTTCCAATATATATCGCAAAGGGAAGTGATGTAGAGCGTAGAATGGAATTTTTAAAAGCATTTCGTATTTTGGCGGATCACTATATTATGTCTAACCGTGACTTGCATTTAGATGAAACTGTATGGCATTCATACTTTATTACACATCACCGTGACTATTTAATTAATAAGTACCCAACTATTATGGAAAGTCAAAATCAATTTGAAAATATTGTAACAAAGGCGTTTGACTGGGAAAACTATATTTACAAGTGTGTATTAGCAACAGAGTATGTAGAAGATTATGCGAATACGATGGAAGAAAAAGAATATTATTATCACCTAATTATTGATAATTTGGATTTGTATAACTATATAATAAAATATGAGATTTTTCGTAATAAGGAATTTCTATTAAAAGTGCTAAAGATTATAGATGAATTAGAGATTGCAGCAATTATGAAAGCAAAAATTAAAGGTCGCCCTGATTTAGGAAAAGATGAACGATATGGTCGACGCGTAATCTTTGAACTAAACAAAAGTTATCCAGTTGTGATGGCTCCAATGTTAGATAAAGAAGCACTAAAAAAAGAAATGCTTCAAGCATTAAGTAAGTATTACGATGGAGCAGCCTTGGCTAATGTAGAAATAAAAGTTTGAAAAGAGATATAGTAGTATTTAATTGAGGCTTTCTATTGATAGTATTAAATTAATTGAAGTAAGTATATATTGAAGCGTTATTCTTGGAGGGTACTAAAAGAATTAATTGGAATAGAAAAAATTTAAGTGTATAACTGAATCAATGGGATTAATTTTCGAAGACATTTCGCTCCAAGTACTGCTGATTTTTTATCAGGCATTATTCAAAAATAGTTCGAAAGAATGAATTTATTTCTTTGAAATGTAGTGAGAAAAAATGGTTGAGTAAGTTTCTCCAAAGGCATTTAACCTAAGTCTATTTAAGTTGATTAAATTATTTATACAAACCAAAATAGATCTAGTAGCAATATTTAAAAGGTAAAAACCATCTACTAAAGTGATAAACTAAACAACATAAATTATAAATATAACTGGTTCTGAATTCGTTAAAAATTCCAAGTTATAAAATGTTGCTTTCAAGATTGTAGATGATGGTGGAAACATAGTAATAGGATATTCACATGATTGTATGAGTGTAGTTAAAGGATCAGTAGATTTAGCAGCAGTATTGTCCCTTGATTACTTTTTTATTTCGCTATTTAAGAAAATCATGATTAATTGGAAATTGGAATTACTCGAGGATGTATTGTATTTTTAATGAAGCAATTATGAATCTTCTTTAGGGTAGAGTAATTTATTCAAAGTTTGAACCAACGTTGTATCTTTTGAAATTTAGATAATTTTTGAACCTGTTATAGATGGGCCGTTTAAGAAACGGTCTTTTTTAGTTTGGTTCTCATTTTGCAAAGGTATTAAAAATAATTTTAGAACTTTAAAATTGAAAAAGAACATATGTTTCTTTATAATTATATTAAAATTAAATTTTGTGAAATAAATGGAAAAGTCTTGATTAACCCTTTGGAAAAGCTGACAATAAAAAGAAGAAAAAGAATATAAAGGGTGAATGCTAGTGTCAATAAATATAACTTTTAAAAACTCTGATAAAAATGATGTGAAGTTTTGGAGATCTGTTGGGGTTTCAATTGATTTAATTAATGAATTGTCTACATCTGACATAGGAATTAGATTTAAAAGCATGCTTAATAATGTGACCATTAATGAATTATCAGAATTAGCAACGCTTTTAAATGTTGACTTAAAAGATGTTAATAAGAAAGAACAGGCTGAGTGCTTTAATGAAGTACCAATTAATTCTCAAAAGGAGATAATTTTATTAAGGGAATTCTTGAATCGAAAGAAAAGAACAGTTATTAGATATTACAATTATGTATCAACAAATTCAGACTATGAAACTATCTTTAAACATTCTCAAGTATGTCAGTTATATCAGTTGTTTAATAATGATCATATTCATATTATTCAAATTTACACTTGGCATAATTGGAATAGTAAAGGAACAGGAATTCAATTTTCATTGAGTAAAAAGGTGAGTTTTGATAAGGCATATAAAATTCCAACAGAGTATGCAACAGATTTTGTTGATGATATGTATACCTATTCAAATCGGGAGAATAAATATAAGGTATTTTCATTTGGAAAGCATGAGAAAGAAAAACTTGTTGTAATGTTATACAGACAGATAAATGATGCATCAAGACCAGATTTTGATGAACCATTTAGAAATAAAGAAGTGGTTTCAATTATGTTTCAAATTGATGTCACAGCAGGCCTTTTAGAAATTAGATCAAAATTTCAAAAAGAAAAAGAAGGAATTAAGAAATATATAGAAAAAACATTTGATACTTCACTAATTGAAATTAAGCCTGAGGTATTTAATCAGTATCAGCCAGAGAAAGTTATAAGTGCTGTTTTAGAAGGAACGCCACCTGAAAATAAAGAGGTATTGGATTTTATGGTTAATAAGGTTGTGTTCAGAAGTAGTCCGTTGATTAACTCACCAAGTTTAACATTTGAGTTGAAAAACGGAGATGTTTTACCCTCAATTAAAGATGCATATACACGAGAGTGTATTGACTTGGAAAGTATTAAAGATATAGAGAGTATATCATTTAAAACTTCTAAAGTAAGTAGAACTATAAGATCCACAGTATTAGAAGATGGAAATATAATATTTTCTTTAGATGATAGTGGAATTGAACAAGAAACAAAAAATGACATAGAAGAAAAGTTTTTGTTTAAATTCGGAATCCCGTTAAATAAATTAGTATCAAATTCGAAATTTACGGTTGGAAAAGCTGATTTAACTGATTATTTGATGACTATTTCATTAAAGAAAGCTTTTACAGATATAGAGCAGGAAATTTTCGGTAGATTGATACAGGATAAAATTATTTTTGAGGGATCTGAAATCATTATTTCTTGTGAAAATTCGAACTGTGATTATACAGAAAGTATTTCGAGTGAATTAAAAGAATGCCCAAGTTGTGGGAATCCTAAATTAAGAAAAGATGGGTATAGTTCAGTTAATATTTCAATAAAATCTGTACAGGGTTTTGTTAAAGAACTAATTAAATCTTTTTGTAACACAACTGATTGGAAATTAAGTAAGGATACTGAGAAAACGTATTATAAAAGTAAGTATAAGTTCATTAACTTAGATAATAGACAAACAAATGAATCGCTACAGATTCTTATTCATCAAGGGGCTATTCAAAACAGAGTGCTTGAAAAAATTAACCGTTCACTAACACCCACAGTTATAGTGTTTGTAGGAATGCTTGAAAAGAATATAGAAAAATATGATAATAATTGTATATTCCCTATTAACTTCGGTAGAGTGTATAACATGGAAAATCCAGAAGAATTCTTTGAAAAGATATATGAGTCAATAGAACATCGAGCTAAGTCTTATTTATCAAGTGTTGCAGCTAAATCGTTGGAAATACTTGAGAATTTACCAAAGCCAGAATTAATTGGGAAAAGTTATTCCCCTTCTGATTTTGAAGATGATGTATTTAATATTTTAAAAGATCTATTCCCAAATGCTGATAAGTGGGGGAATAAGATGTCAGGAAAAGAAGTACCTGAGGGAATTTTTGCTTTATCGTACACAGTTACGGAAGGTGGAGAAGACAAACAGCATCAATATGTATTTTCTTATGATTGTAAATTAAATAAGAATACTAACGGATATGATTTATCTAAAGGTGAGCAACGTAAAGCTTTTGATTATGTTGAAATGTTAAATCAGATTAGACATATTACGAAATTCAGTAATAAGAAGCAGTTGAGTGCCCATATATTTATTTCCAATAATTTTGATACTAATAATTATGAAACTATGGCTCGCCATTTTTATAGCAAGCTGCCTAGCGGTTATGATACAAGGCCTATTTTCTTACCTATCGAAGTGTTAACATTTTTACACTCTGAATATAGGAAAAATCATCAAAAACTATATAATGCTAGAAACATTTTTATGGAAAATTTGCATAAAATATTGATAACAGACAAATTAGTGGTTGAAAAGGATGATATAGAAGAGCTCATGGAAGAAGCATTGGATGAAAAACTTGCTGATTACTCAGTAATGGATACTGTTAAGGTAAGAAAGAATGTAATAAAGAAATTAAAAAAATAAAAAAGAGGGGATGAATAATGAATTATGAAATAAAATCATCCGCTATAGACGATTATGAAAAAATATTTATTAAAAATATTGAGCAAACAATTAAAAGGATGGTAAATGATAGTTTCTTTTTGAAACAGGATTACTGTGAATTAAGTATTTCTTTTTATGAAGATTTCTTAGTCACAATAAGGATTGAAGATGGATATATAACTGAGTTAAAAAAGAATAGTTATGAATGCTTTATTCCAGATTCATTCTTAGAGAACCTATCTAGTATTGAAACGCTACCTCCAAGATTAAATCGATATAAAAATTTAGGATTTGTTCGATTTAGAGATGAAATTAAAGATTCGTTAAAGCTTGGAAAAATAATAACTAATAATAACGATGTGTTTTGGAAAGATTACAATATTATATTAAAAATAGATCAAAATATAATCCTTACGGATATAGTAAATTAAAATATAAACCAAGACCAGAAGCTAGTAGCGCTTTAGCTTTACTCCATTAGTGATGTACACCTCAATTGTTTGATATCAACAATTGAGGTGTACTTTTTTATGGTTAAATTTACACCAGAGGAAAAAGTAAAGGTGGTAAGAAGGTATTTTAAGGGTAGTGATGGAGTAAAAAGAATAAAGGTTCATCGGAACATACTCCAACCCATGGATTAAACTATATAAAGTGGTGAGTGAAAAAAGTTGGTATTGTTCGGAGTACATACTATTATTGGATTAAACAAATGAATTGTCTAGACAAATATGAGGAAATGAAAGAACTGATAAAAGAGATCTTTTATGGACATCATGATAGATATAGCTATCGTAATATTATATTGGAAATACAAAATTTAAGATGAATATTGAGAGTATATATTTTAATAATTTAAATATAAAAAATTTAATTATAACGTAGTTCAGATACCCACTATTGAAGTCCTATTTAACAATGATTATATTATTTTCTAGTTGAAAAACTAAAATTGATAATAATAATGGATGCTATATTTACTAATCATTAAAAAAGAGCATTGGATTATAAGGGAAATTATATATATAATTAAACTAATAGTTGAATGAAAATATATGAATAATCTTTGGAATTACACTATATTTTTAATATTTCTGATAGCATAGTTTAAAATAGAAGAGATGAGGAATGAGAGTTGTTAGAGGATTTAATACTTACTGAAAATGCGTATTATTATAGAAAGCTTAAAAATATATCAAAGACTAAAATTGAGAGTATTTTTAAAGAGGTATCCAGAAAAAAAGAAGGGAATTATGTATTAAAGAATGTTAAGAATGTAAATGTCAAGATAAACATGTACATTTTCGCTTGTTTAAGCATGTACAAAATCAATCATTTTCTTTGCTAAAATGATCTTTAATTCGATAGGATTGTCCTACAATACTG